>JAOZMU010000315.1 GCA_029934165.1 Bacteroidales bacterium | reverse complement strand
AATTCCTAACTAAAACTAAATCAGGCGTAAGCAAAATTATTAATTATTAATTTTTAATTATTAATTTTTAATTACTAAGAGTACTTATATACAACTTAAAATAAATAAACTCAAAATTCAGATTAGATGCAGAAAAAAATAATTAGTGGAGTACAACAAATAGGTATCGGTGTGCGAGATGTGCATGAGGCATGGAAATGGTATCGCAAAATGTTTAAAACCGATGTGCCTATTCTTGATGCAGTTGGTTCTGCGGAGCTAATGTTACCATACACCGGCGGGCAACCACAAGAACGCCATGCAATTTTGGCTATCAATATGCAAGGTGGTGGCGGATTTGAAATTTGGCAATATACTCAGCGTGAGCAGATTGACGCTAAATTTGAGATACTTGCTGGCGATTTGGGTATTTATGTTGCAAAGGTAAAATGCAGAGATATAAAAGCTACTTATTCGTTTTTTGAGGAACAAAATATTGTTGTAGGTTCGTTGGTTTCGGCTCCCGATGGCTCTCAACATTTCTTTGTGCGCGACCCGTATGGCAATGTTTTTCAGCTTGTTGAGAGTACAGATTGGTTCTCGAAGGGTGGCAACCTGACTGGCGGAGCTTATGGTGCTATTGTTGGCGTTTCGGATATTGATAAATCGCTGGAGGTCTATCAGGGCATACTTGGCTATGACAAAGTTGTTTACGATGAGACAGGTTGTTTTGAAGATTTTGCTGGTCTTGCTGGCGGTGATGGCAAATTCCGGCGTATTTTACTGACACACAGCGAAAAACGAAAAGGCGCGTTTAGTAAATTGCTCGGCAGTAGCTACATAGAACTTATTCAGGTGTTAGACCGCCAACCAAATAAAATTTATCAAGACAGATTTTGGGGCGACCCTGGGTTTATTCATCTTTGTTTCGATGTCAGCGGAATGGACGAAATACAAAAGGAATGCGAAGAAAAAGGCTATCCGTTTACGTGCGATTCAAGCAGCAATTTTGAAATGGGCGAAGCTGCGGGGCATTTTACGTATATCGAAGACCCAGATGGGACGCTAATAGAATTTGTGGAAACGTATAAAATACCAATAATCAAAAAACTGGGTTGGTATTTAAGTTTAAAAAAGCGTAATCCTGAAAAATCGTTGCCATATTTGATGTTGCAAGCCTTGTCTTTGAGCAGAGTTAAGGACTAAACATGAGCCGTAAAGTGGTTAAATTCAATGCTTTATACGAAAACAATCATACTAATTATTAATTATGGGTAAAAAAAACATTCAAAATAGTGCCCTCAAAGTCAACAAAGGAATTGAGCAACCGCCAATTGTCAGCAACGATGCAATTTTACGTTTCAAAAAGCGGCGAAAAAAACAAATGACGGTTGCTCAGTTTGTCGATGGAATTTTATCGGAAAACCGTACAATTTTAAGTCAAGCAATAACTTTGATAGAAAGCTCTTTACCTGAGCATCAAGACATTGCGCAAAAAATTATTGAACACTGCTTATCTCATTCCGGGAAATCTATTCGGATTGGGATTACGGGCGTTCCGGGTGTCGGAAAAAGTACGTTCATCGAGACTTTTGGGCAACACATAACCGAGACAGGAAGGAAACTTGCTGTGCTGGCTATCGACCCAAGTAGCGAACGCTCTAGCGGTAGCATTTTGGGCGACAAAACCAGAATGGAAGATTTATCGTCTAACCCAAATGCGTTTATTCGTCCATCGCCGTCGGCAGGTTCGCTTGGTGGAGTGGCTCGGAAAACGCGCGAATCGGTGATTTTGTGCGAAGCTGCGGGGTTCGACACTATTTTCATCGAAACGGTGGGTGTCGGACAATCGGAAATTGCGGTTCATTCGATGGTAGATTTTTTCTTGCTTTTGATGCTTGCCGGAGCTGGCGATGAGCTGCAAGGAATAAAGCGTGGAATAATGGAAATGGCTGATTCTATTGCTATTACAAAAGCCGATGGGAGCAACATTCAAAAGGCAGAAATGGCAAGAGTAGAATACAAAAATGCGCTACATTTGTTTCCGTCAACGGAGAGCAATTGGCAACCTAAAGTGATGACTTGCTCGTCGTTGCACAAAACAGGAATAAAAAATATTTGGGATACTATTATTGATTATGTCGATAAAACCAAAACTTCGGATTTTTTTGGCGAAAGGCGAAACCGACAAGCCAAGCATTGGATGTATGAAACTATTGACGAAAATCTGAGAAATAATTTCTACAAAGGTGAAAAGTGGCGCGACAAAATTCGGGAATTTGAGCAAAAAGTTCTTGATGGAAAGCTCAGTTCTTTTAATGCCGCAAAAATTCTGCTTGGCAAATATTTTGAAGATAAATAAATACACAGCTAAAACATGGAAATAAAAGGTACGGCGGTAAAATCTATTTACGATTTTGTTGCAAAAAAACACCCCGAAAAATTTGATGAGTGGTTTGACCGATTACCAGAGAAATCGAAAATAATAATCGAAAATCCAATTTTGGCAACCGATTGGTATGACTTGGAAACTGCGGCAAATATTCCGACAAAAATTGCCGGCGAAATCATTTTTGGCAATGCTCTAAAAGGTGCTCGAGCATCGGGACGATACAGCGCAGAGGCAGCACTGAAGGGCATCTACAAGGTTTTCATTAAATTCTCGACACCTGTTTATATTATAAATCGTGCAAGCAAAATATTCTCGACATACTACCGACCTTCGGAAATGATTGCCGTCGATAAACGCGAAAAAGGCGTAACACTGCACATCACAAAATTTGCTGAGCCTAGCCAAATAATCGAAGAGCGTGTAGCCGGCTGGATTGAATGCGCTTTAGAAATGAATAATTGCAAAAACCTGAAAGTTGTGATAACAAAATCGCTTTGTTCGGGCAATAAGCTAACAGAAATTGTGGCAAATTGGACGTGATACTGTGTCGGGGGGTTGAAAATTATTGCTGCCAGTTTTAAGTTAGCAGCTTTTTAACAGCAAAGTTACACAAAGTTTGACGCAAAGTTACATAAAGTTTCGTAAGTTTTTACTTTAATTTTATGATTAAAACTACTTGAAAAACAAGACAGTCCAACTTATGAAAGGTAGCCAGTTTTTGTAAGTAAAATGAATTTAATAAAGTAAGCCATTAAAATTCCTAACTAAAACTAAATCAGGCGTAAGCAAAATTATTAATTATTAATTTTCCATTACTAAGAAGTACTTACTATATGAAACATGCCGAATTATTAAACAAAAAATGCCCGACATTTCTGTCAGGCATTTGGTGACCCCGCTGAGGCTCGAACTCAGGACCCCATCCTTAAAAGGGACGTGCTCTACCAGCTGAGCTACGGAGTCATCTTTTTGCGTTATTGCGTTGCAAAGGTAAAAAGATAAAAAGATTTTCCAAGAGTTATTTGCATTTTGTAATAATTAAAAAATAAGGACACCACTGTCGGTATCACACTGACCGTAATGACACCGACCGTAATGACAATTTTAGTTGTCTATAAATCTCAAATATAAGATATTACATGAAAGACTTAACAATTGGCAACGAACGCAAAAATATTATTCAGTTTGCTGTACCAATGCTAATTGGCAACATTTTCCAACAACTCTATAACGTCGTCGATAGCATAATAGTAGGACAATTTTTAGGCGAAGAAGCGCTTTCTGCTGTCGGGGCATCGTTTCCTGTGATGTTTGCAATTATTTCGTTGGTTGTTGGCATTGCCATTGGTTCGACAATAATTATTGCGCAATATTTTGGCGCAAAAGATATTCCGAAAATACGACAAGCTATTGATACATTGTTTATTGTAGTCTTTTTATCATCTTTTCTGATTGCTGGTGCAGGATTACTTTTTAGCGAAGACATTTTTTTGATGATAAAACTGCCCGAAGAGGTCATACCACTTGCCGAAAGCTACCTTCAGATTATTTTAATAGGGTCTTTTGTTATGTTTCCATCTTACGGATTATCAGCCATTTTACGAGGTTTGGGCGACTCAAAAACACCGCTTTACTTTCAGATTACCGCAACATTATTAAATATAGTTTTAGATTTGATTTTCGTGATTGTCTTCGATGCCGGTATCAAAGGGGTTGCTTGGGCAACGGTTATCTCTCAGGGTGTTACGGTAATATTTGGGATAATTTATCTGAACAAAAACCATAAGATAATAAATATCAATTTCATTAAAATGAAATTTGATTATACTACTTTCGTAAAAAGCTTCAAAATTGGTCTGCCAATGGGACTGCAACACATGTTTGTAGCACTTGGCATGACAGCCCTATTTCGTATTGTGAACGATTACGGAACTACCGTAATTGCTGCATATACGGTGGCAGGGCGGATAGATTCGTTTGCAATTTTGCCTTCTATGAATTTTGCAAGCGCGCTTTCAACATTTACAGGACAAAACATTGGAGCGGGAAAATACGAGCGTGTAATTCGCGGACTAAAATCTACTTTGCTGGTTTCTGGCTTGTTTGCGGTTGTTTTCTCAGCCATTGTTTTGATTTTTGCTCGTCCATTGATGTCGATATTTACACCCGAAAACGATGTTATCGAAGTAGGAATAAATTACCTACTTATCGTGAGTCCGTTTTACATTATTTTTTCCGGAATGTTCTCTGTCAACGCTGTTTTTCGTGGAGCTGGCGATACGCTTATCCCAATGTTTATAACACTGATGGCATTATGGCTTGTCCGTGTTCCGATTTCGCATTTTCTCTCGCTAGATTATGGCGAAACGGGTATTTGGTGGGGCATTCCGCTTGCGTGGTTGTTTGGGTTTGTTGTCTCGTTGTTATATTATAAATCTGGACGATGGCGAAAAAACGTAATAGTAAAAACATAAGCTACAAGAAAATAGGTGCGAAAACTTCCTTTTATTGGAAAATACTAATAAGTACTCTTACAAAAGTTCTTACGCTTTTTATTAACCTAAGTTGTTAAT
>JAOZMU010000314.1 GCA_029934165.1 Bacteroidales bacterium | reverse complement strand
ATATATCATTATTTTTACTTTTGCAAACATACGAGGTTGAACAAAAAATAGGGTTCCAAAATTGGTAAAAAGTGTAAAGCTTATTTTTGTTATATGAAACATGCCAAAAAATTCGTATCTTTCGAGAGATAAGTAAATGGAAACTCATCGCAAATAGCTCCTTGTTTTATCGAGCAAATATCCTAACATACAAGACGTTAGTAAATATAGAAAACAAATTGATATGAAATATAACGGAGCAGAAGAACGTCAGAAAAAGTTTATTATAGCCTTTTCGATAGTCGCAGTTTTTATTATCGTCATTTTGAAACTCATATTTTCATCAAACTGGATAAGTTCGAGTGATTTTCATTCTGTCATCGAAATAATAGGGTCTTTTGTTGCAATTTTTGCCGGAATAACTTCGCTTATTTACTATTTTGGTCTTAATAATCGCTATTACTTAATCGTAGGATTAGGATTTTTTATCTCTGGTTCCGAAGATTTAATTCACGGAATTTTATCTTTTGAAAGACTTTTCCAAGGAATGGACGTAGATTTTTCGCGCTTTATTCCAGGCACATACGTTGCCGGACGATGCGTTTTGGCATTGATGACAATGCTGGCACCAGTAATGGAAAAAAAACATATCAAATCTAATAATCAAAAACGCGAAGCTACAATTTTATCTTTTGCCGCTTTTTGTCTTGGAGCTTGCGCAACAGCTTTGGCACTTGTTTTGCCACTGCCACAATTTATTTTTCCCGATAAAATTATTACTCGTCCATTCGATTTTTTTGTGGCAATTTTATTTGCAATCGCATTACTAATTTTAGCAAAACGGTTCAAATCCGAAAAAGATACTTTTACAGGAATGTTAATTATCAGCCTTTTGTTTAATTTAGGGTCAGAAGTTTATATGTCTTTCTCCAAACAATTGCATGATGTCTTTTTCGATGTTGCACATATTTATAACGTAATTGGCTATCTGATGCCGTTGTTAGGTATTGCTTTACAGGGACTTGAAGAAATGAAAAAGGCAAATTTTGAACTAATAAATCGCAAAAAAGCCGATAAAATAGTAAAAAAACAGTACAACGAAATAATTAGATATAATGAAGAGTTAAAATATAAAAATGACGAAATTTGGCGGGCAAGCGAGTTACTATCAAATAAGACTTATGAGCTGCGTGATAGTGAAGAAAAATTTCGTGCTATTTATGAAACTGCCGCCATTGGTATTGCGCAAGTATCGCCTGATAATCTGTATTTTAACAGCGTCAACAAAGCTTTTTGTGAATTTATCGGATACTGTGAATTAGAATTATTAAAACTAAAACTTATCGACATTGTTCACCCAGAAGAAAGACAGCAGAGCAAAAATGAAATTTCGGGGTTGTTAAAAAATAAGTACAATAATTTTGTACGCGAAAAACGTTATATTCATAAAAACACATCTTCTGTATGGGGAAAAATTGTGGTTTCTTTGGTTCGCAGCAAAGACGGAAAACCATTGAATTTGGTAGTCATCATTTCCGACATTACACAGATGAAGAGTACAGAAAAAGAGTTGATTATCAGCGAAAAACGCTACAAAAGTTTTGTAGAAAATGCGATGGTGGGCATTTTTAGAACAACTTTTTCTGGCGAAATTTTGTTTGCAAATAATGCTTTATTACGGTTATTAAATTTTGACTCCGAATATGATTTTAAGAGCGAATCTGTCGTCTTGAGATACAAAAGACCAGAGGATAGAGAAAAATTTCTTGCCGACATTTGGCGAATTGGAAAAGTTGAAAATTACGAGATACAAATGCTTGATAAACACGGAGAAATAAAAACTGTTTTGTTGAGCGCAAGTATTTACGAGGAAAATTTATCAGGGCTAATAATTGACATTACGGATAGAAAAAAAACCGAAGAAAGTTTAAAGAAAAGTGAACAAACAAATTATGCGTTATTAAATTCGATACCAGATATGTTGTTTCATTTTGATAAAAATGGACTTTTTCTCAACTATAAAAGCAGCACCGATGATTATCTTTATATGCCGTCAGATTTTTTTATCGGAAAAAATGTGACCGAAGTATTTCCAAGCGAATTTGCAGAAAGAGTAATTCAAGCAATAGGTGAAACTATGCTTTTGGGAGAATATAAATATGAATATCAAATGCCTGTAAAAGACGTTATTATCGACTTTGAAGCGCGCTTTGCAAGCATAAGTGAAAGCGAAGTTCTTGTACTTGTGCGCAATGTTTCGGAACAAAAAAAATACGAAAAAGAACTAAAAATATCTAAAAATAAAGCCGAGCAAGCATCAGTTGCCAAAAGCGAATTTTTGGCAAGTATGTCCCACGAAATAAGAACGCCACTCAACGCCATTCTTGGTTTTAGTGAAATTATGTTGAGTGATTCTATTAGTACTCAACATGCTAAGTACTTGGAAGCAATTTTGTCCAGCGGAAAAACTCTTTTATCTTTGATTAATGATATTCTTGATTTATCAAAAATTGAAGCTGGACGTTTGGAGCTTGTAAAGGATTCTGTAAATTTGCACAATGTATTTTTAGAAATAGAGCAAATGTTTTCTCATAAAACACACGAAAAAAACCTCTCATTTCAAATCGTTTATGGCAAGCAAATTCCAGAAGCTATTCTGTTAGACGAGATTAGGATTAGGCAAGTGATATTCAATCTGGTTGGTAATGCGCTGAAATTTACCGAAAAAGGTTACGTCAAGTTGTCAGCAAGCGTTAGATTTGAAGAAAATACAGACAAAATGCAGTTGATTCTTATGGTAGAAGACTCTGGAATAGGAATCGGCAAAGACCAGCAAAAACGGATATTTAACGCATTTATGCAACAAAGTGGACAGGATTCAAAAAAATATGGTGGCACAGGACTTGGGCTTGCGATAACAAAAAAACTTGTCGAAAAAATGAACGGCAAAATAAGCCTAAAAAGCAAGCTCGGCAAAGGAAGCCTTTTTAAGGTTGTTCTGGACGATGTAAAAATAACAACCAAGTTGGAAGTTAAAAACAAGGAATTTTCTATTGAGAATAAAATTGTAACTTTTGAACCAGCCACAGTTATGATTGTCGATGATTTACAATTGAATATAGAGGCTATGAAGCGGTTTCTTTCTGACATGAATCTCCGTCTCTTAGAAGCCAATAGTGGCGAAGTTGCGTTAGAGGTTTTGAAAAACAAAATTCCGGATTTGATTTTTATGGATATACGTATGATTGGCATTGGTGGCATAGAAACAGCCAAAAGAGTATTACAAACTCCAGAACTACAACACATTCCAATTATTGCTTTTACCGCATCAGCAAAAAAATCTGATAAAGATTCGATAAAGTTATTTTTCGATGGAATTTTACGAAAACCTGCCACACGGATACAAATTATACAGAAATTAATGCAGTTTTTGCCACATACTGTTTCTGCAAAAAGCACTAATTTTAAGGCTAATAAAGATACTTTTTTAGATTCAATAGAAATAGAAAATAACGATTTGCTTGCCGATTTACTTCACGAAATAGAGCAAAAAAGTATGCCTGTTTGGGAAAAAATCAAAAACGATTTAGTACTTTTTGAGATTGATGATTTCGCAAATGAATTGCTTGAAATAGCAGAGAAATACAACCAGCCATACTTAATTGAATATTGCAATAAACTAATAAATAGTATAGAAAGTGTTGATATTTTGAATATCGAAAAGTTGTTGAGCAATTTTCTATTTATATTTATACAGATTAAAAAAAATGTTTAACCGTTATGACTCATAAAGCCAAGATTTTAATAGTAGATGATAACCTTAAAAACCTACAAGTAGTAGGTGCAATTTTGAAGGCAAACGATTATAAAATTGTCGTTGCAAAAGATGGACGTGGTGCTTTGCAAATTTTACAAAAAGTACAACCAGACCTAATACTACTTGATATTATGATGCCGGAAATGGATGGTTTTGAGGTTTGTAGGCAAATTAAAAGCAGCGAAACATTAAAATCTATTCCAATTATTTTCCTCTCAGCAAAAACTTCCGAAAAAGATATTGTTGAAGGATTTTCGGTAGGTGGTGTCGATTATGTAACAAAGCCATTTAATGTGGACGAATTGTTAGCACGCGTTAAAACTCATGTCGAATTGAAACTTTCGCGTGACCTTATAGCGCAACAAACCAACGATTTAAAAGAGGCTGCGGAAATAAAGGCAAAAATGTATTCAATCATAGCTCACGATTTGCGTGGTCCTTTGGGAAGTTTTCGTTCGATGTTGGATATGATTACAGATGAGCAAAATACGGTGGAAACTGAGCAACTTTTAGAATTTATGGACTTGCTAAAAAACTCGGCAAACGAAACGTTCGACTTGTTAGAAAACTTATTGTACTGGGCTAAAAGTCAGAACAAAGAGATAAGTAGAATGCCAGAAAAATTTGCTGTCTCCGAAGTTGTTAGTCAAAATATTTCTTTGCTTGCCAACACAGCAAATTCAAAACATATAATGCTTGCATCCGTTATTGATGATGATATTGTTATTTTTGCCGATAAAAATATGATTACAACGATATTCAGAAATTTGATTTCAAATGCTATAAAATTTACTCCAGAAAATGGAAATATTGTCGTAAATGCTGTGAAAAGTGTTGATATGATTGAGTTTGCCGTTGTGGATAGCGGAATAGGCATGAGCGCAGAAAACATGAAAAAATTATTCACAGACAAAGAACATTTTACGACTTATGGAACACAAAATGAGAAGGGAAGTGGCTTAGGATTAAAACTTTGTAAGGAATTTGTAGAAGCAAACGGAGGCAAAATTTGGGCAGAAAGTATGCTCGGACAAGGAAGCCAATTTAAATTCACTATTCCGTTAAAAGACAAATAAGACGTAAAGACAAGCACTAAACTAAGTACTCTTACAAAAGTTCTTACGCTTTTTATTAACCTAAGTTGTTAAT
>JAOZMU010000016.1:15072-17055 GCA_029934165.1 Bacteroidales bacterium | reverse complement strand
TATCAGTAATAAAGCTAAAATTAAAATCCTGAAACCAAAATCACTTTAGTATAAACGTTTCATAAAAAATAGGTCTTAGACCTTAGGTTTTTTTTATATACACCAACACATATTTATAGATATGAAAAAAGAGATTTTAAAAAAATTAGAAAATTACTCACTTGTTGCGGTTGGAGTAATTGCATTTGCTGCAAATGCTGATGCACAAATTGTTTACACCGATATTGACCCTGATTTTACAGGGACATCAGAAAACTGGGATGGGATTGATATTGACATGGATAATGACGGGCAGGTTGATTTTGTGTTTTATGCTTCCTATTTTTCGTCGACAACATCAAACACGAACACACCTCATAGCTACTCTTCAAGATACCTTAAAGTGAATGCTAATGCTAATGAGGTAGTAAACGAAAAGTTTGGTGGTCATTTATTTCCAGATGCTATTTCCGCAAATGGCAATATTAACGACAACCTGTCGGCATTTAGCGCAGACGCAGCATGGCAAACTGGTATGAATCAGACCATGGCTTATACCTTTGATGGTTTTTCGGGTGGTGATTTTCGTTGCGAAACAGATAAATACGTAGGCGTAAGATTTAAAATAGGAACAGATTGGCATTATGGTTGGATACGTGTTACTGTTGATTGCGATGCCAGTGAATTTATTGTTAAAGATTATGCTTATGAAAGTACTCCTAATACGCCAATTTTAGCTGGAGAAATAGATGCAACAGCATCACCGGCAACAAATATTTTAGGCGAAGATATTGCAAATAATAACAACGGTAGCGATTTGCGAGTAACTTTCACCAAAGCAGTAGATGAAACTACACTAAGTGAATACAGAATAATGGTTGTTAAGGCATCGGAAGCCGATGGATTTAATCTCACGGCTGCCAATGGAGTTTCAACAGAAAATTACACAACCTACACACCCGATGGAAATGATATTACTCTGGTTCTTGGCGAAACTGCAAATGATATTGGCGGTGATGCAATAATTGAAGATGTGGAATATAAAATATTTGTTTTCAGTGTTGCCGATGGTTCAAATGCAGTAGCAAGCATACTATCGGAAGCTTCTGCTGGTATTACATTGCAAACCATAACGTCTATAAGCGATATTGAAAATCAAATTTCGATATATTCTGCCGAAGGAAAAATTATTATTGAAAATAATAACATAACCAAAAATTGTAGGGCAGAAATAATCGACTTAAATGGAGTTATCGTTAATAAAATAATATTAACAGATAATAAAACAAGCATTGAATTAAATAGAACTAAAATTTATATTGTAAGGATATTTGATGGAAAAAATATTTTAACAAAAAAAGTATATGTAAAATAATTATGAAATACAAATTGCGAATTACGATTTCATAATTACGATTTCGTAATTCGTAATTCATAACTAACAACTTATGAAACAAGAAGATAACAGAACAATAGTTTTTGATGACGCAACCATAGCAAGGTTGTTGCAAGGTGCCGATGAATCTGTAATTAACAAAATTAAAGCATGGCGCGAGGCATATAAATTACTGGAAGAATTAGATAACAAAAAAACATTAACTTTCAGAAATGCAACTTTGTCGAAATTGAAAAAAATTGTGAATATTAAACATATTTTCAAAAAAGGAAAATTTGACAGTTGGTTTACTTATAAGTATGTTTTGTCTGACGAGGAAAATGTTTTTTTAGAAGATTTAATTACAAATAATCGGCTCTCACTTGCGCGCTATAACGAAACAAAGCTAACAGCAAAGTTTATCGCACCAATATTAAACAAGGTAAATTTCGATTCCGAAGAATTTACCGACTGGTATGGATGCAAAATAAATTGTAAACTAAACGACCACAGTTTGAGTGGTGAACCAGATTATATTGTTGCAACAGGAATTGATGTTCCTGAAAAACCATTTTTTTTCTTACAAGAATACAAACGTGCCATAAATCCAACCGGAAATCCTCAAGACC
>JAOZMU010000016.1:0-14972 GCA_029934165.1 Bacteroidales bacterium | reverse complement strand
CAACAGGAATTGAAGTTCCAAAAAAACCATACTTTTTCTTACAAGAATACAAACGAGCTATAAATCCAACAGGAAACCCTGAATATCAAGCACTTGCAGCTATGCTTGCCGCTATGACTTTAAACAACACAAACACAATAAGGGGAGGTTATATAATTGGCAGGTTATGGAATTTTATAACTCTCGAAAAATTAGAAAATGGAAATTACGAATACTTTGTTTCAAATGGTTTTGATTGTTTGAAATTTATTGATTTAAAACAAATTTATATTAACCTGCAAGCAGTGAAATTTTTATATTGTAAATAAATAATTCATAACTAACAACCTATGAAACAAGAAGATAGCAGAACAATAGTTTTTGATGACGCAACCATAGCAAGGTTGTTGCAAGATACTGATAAGCAAACAATAAATAGATTTAAAGTAAGGTTGGTTTCAGAATATAAATTACTGGAAGAATTAGATGCCAAAAAAACATTAACTTTCAGAAATGCAACCATAGATAAGTTAATGGAAATAGTGAATATTAAACCTGTTATTGATGACAATAAATTTGATGCGTGGTTTAATTATGAATATAAATTATCCGAAGAGGAAAATAAGTTTTTAAAGCATTTAATTAAAGAAAATAAGTTATCATTAATACATTACAACGAAATAAAATTAACCATAAAATTTATAGCTCCAATATTAACCAAAGTAAAATTTGATACCGAAGATTTTACAGATTGGTATGGATATAAAATGGAATGTGAATTAAACGATTATGTTTTAAAAGGCGAACCAGATTTTGCAGTTGCTACTGGAATATCGGTTCCAAAAAAACCATACTTTTTTTTACAAGAATATAAACGTGCAGTAAATCCAACAGGAAACCCTGAATATCAAGCACTTGCAGCTATGCTTGCCGCTATGACTTTAAACAACACAAACACAATAAGGGGAGGTTATATAATTGGCAGGTTATGGAATTTTATAACTCTCGAAAAATTAGAAAATGGAAATTACGAATACTTTGTTTCAAATGGTTTTGATTGTTTGAAATTTATTGATTTAAAACAAATTTATATTAACCTGCAAGCAGTGAAATTTTTATATTGTAAATAAATAATTCATAACTAACAACCTATGAAACAAGAAGATAGCAGAACAATAGTTTTTGATGACGCAACCATAGCAAGGTTGTTGCAAGATACTGATAAGCAAACAATAAATAGATTTAAAGTAAGGTTGGTTTCAGAATATAAATTACTGGAAGAATTAGATGCCAAAAAAACATTAACTTTCAGAAATGCAACCATAGGTAAGTTAATGGAAATAGTGAATATTGAACAAGTCTATATTGAAAACAAATTTGATGAATGGTTTTTTTATAAATATGAACTTCAAGAAGAAGAAGAAATTTTCTTGAAAGAATTGGTAACAAAAAACCGTTTGACATTAACATATTATAACGAACAGACTTTAACAATAAAATTTATTGGACAATTATTAAATAAAGTCAACTTTAGTAACAAACATATAAAAGACTGGTATGGATATAAAATGGAATGTGAATTAAACGATTATATTTTAAAAGGTGAACCAGATTTTGTAGTTGCAACAGGAATTGAAGTTCCAAAAAAACCATACTTTTTCTTACAAGAATACAAACGTGCCATAAATCCAACCGGAAATCCTCAAGACCAGGTACTTGCAGCTATGCTTGCCGCTATGACTTTAAACAACACAAACACAATAAGGGGAGGTTATATAATTGGCAGGTTATGGAATTTTATAACTCTCGAAAAATTAGAAAATGGAAATTACGAATACTTTGTTTCAAATGGTTTTGATTGTTTGAAATTTATTGATTTAAAACAAATTTATATTAACCTGCAAGCAGTGAAATTTTTATTTTGTAAATAAATTCATAATTTATAATTAACAATTTATAATTAACAATTCATAATTTATAATTTATAATTAACAATTTATAATTAACAATTCATAATTTATAATTTATAATTTATAATTAACAATTAACAATTAAATTAAATTTTTATGAAACAAATTAGAACTTTATTATTAATGTTTGTAGTTCTGTGGGCTACAAATATGAGTTATGCGCAAGTCTTAGATGAAGACTTTAACGCAACCACAATACCATCAGGGTGGACGCAAGAACAAGGACCCGGAACAGATGATTGGACTTATGAAACAGGAGGAGCAGGCGCAAATGGACCCGGAGCAGCGCATTCGGGAGCATATAATGCGTTATTTGCTGGTAGCTTGACCAACCGAACCAAATTAGTTTCACCAGTAATGGATTTAACTGTTGGCTCTGGTGATTATGAGTTGAAATTTTGGTATGCCTTACCTAATTTTTTGGGAAGTTCTGGCGAACTAAGAATATATTATAAAGCAGCTAACGCTGATGCTTGGCAACTTACAACGCCATCAACTTACACAGCCGCAGTAGAAGGTTGGACAGAAGTAACCATTGATTTACCAAATGAATCAGACCAATATTCTATTGCTTTTGAAGCTGAAGGTGGTGGGCAGGGAGTTTGTCTTGACGATGTTACCGTATCGTTAATACCTCCTACACCGCCAACGGCTTTGAATAAATCAAGTTCCGGAAGTGGTTTTGTAAATCTTGCATGGACAGCTCCTGCCGGATATACACCTGCAAGCTATACCGTTTACAGAAACGGAACTGAACTTGCCACAGGACTATCGGCAACAACCTATAACGATGATACAATTGACGATGATAAAATTTATTCCTATTATGTTACTGCTTACAAAGTAACAGAAGAGTCAGCTTTTTCGAATGTAGTATATGAAAATATTGACGGAAAAATCACTCTTCCGCTTTACGAAAGCTTTGAAATTCTCGACCCAAACTACCCTTGTGCACCTTACGCATGGACAAATATATGCGCTGGAACTGATAATTCCGATGAATATTGGCGACAAGGCAAAGGTGGTCCTTCGAGTTTACCACCCGCAGCTCAGGACGGAGAGTATAATTTAGTTGCTAAAGATATAAGCTCTTCTGACTATGGTTATAAAACACATCTTGTTACGCCTACAATTGATTTAACTGGTGTTTCAAAAATAAAAGTAACTTTTTATGGCTATTCACACCCCAATATGGCTGGTAGTGAAACAAGTATATGGGTAAAATACAACAACGATGGAGGTAGTACATGGACAGATATTTTCGATGAAAAATTAAACTCTCAATGGAATTTATATGGTAATGAATTAATTCTTGATGCCACTGCTTATGGATTTAATAATAACTATAGATTAAGTTTTTATTCCGAACCCAATGGTAATTCTGGACTCTCTACGCTTATTGACAATATTTCTATTATAGCGTATTATGATGTACCAGAAAATTTAGCGGTAACTGATGAAAGTAGCGGAAATGTAACATTAACGTGGGATAATTTACCTACAGAAACAGGTTATAAAATATTCAGACGCGACCAATCTTCGCCAAATACTTGGACAGAAATAACTACAGTAGAAGCAAATACTACCACGTACAGCGATGCAACTGTTACAGACCATACACCTTACGAATACTGTATATCTGCGGTTTATGGTTCAAACGAATCGCCAAAAACAGACCTTGTTGTTGGCGTTCCGGCTTCTATGAGTTTACCTACTTTAGAAAGTTTTGAATATGGAGGCGACAGACCAGTTGGCTGGACAAACGAATATGTCTGGCGGACAAGAGATTGGAGATGTCAACAAGGTGGTGGTGTGTATTACGACAGCCCACCAACTGCTTACGATGGAGACTACAACATCATGTTTGCAAAAGCTTCGGACGGGGCATCCGATAAAACCAAATTGGTAACTCCCCGTTTCGATTTAGTAAGCGGTGGTCCTTGGATAGCAGAACTAACATTTCAATATGCTGCATTTGCAGGTGGAACTTATGTAGGCAAATTAAACGTATATTATAAAAATTCGGCTGGAGGTTCTTGGGTGTTATTAGAAAGTTATGTCAACTCTACCACAGGCTGGGAGGAGAAAAAAATTGTCCTGCCGCAAGAATCTCTATCTACAAGTTATTGGCTCGCTTTTGAAGGCGTTGTTTTAAAACCCAATGGAGTAGCAATAGACTACATTAAACTTGTTGTTTCGCCACCAATGACTTATGAATCAAGCACGGTAACACAACGAAAAACAAAAGTTCTTGATATTGATTCTGATGACAATGAAATGATTGCCATTAAAGTTACAACAGAAGGTGGACAAACAAATCCGCTTTATGCAACTCAATTTAATTTTGACACAAACGGAGATAACGGAAGTAATAATCCTTCAACAAATATTACTGGAGCTAAATTATATTACAACCCCGATGGAGCTGTTTTTAATCAATCTACAGCAACACTCTTTGCATCGAAAACAGGACCAAACGGAACTTTTAATTTGACAGGAACTCAGGAATTAGCTTTCGGAGACAATTATTTCTTCTTGTGCTATGATGTTCCGGCTTATGCAAATTTAGATGAATATCTTGATGCAAAATGTACACAAATAACTATTGACGGTACCGGAGGCGGAAACAAAATTCCGACAGAAAAAAACCCAACAGGCAGCCGACAAATAAAAGACCTCGAAATTATTTCTATTGATGGTGGTAATCATGATACTGGAGGATACGGACCACTGACACCATCAAATTCAGATGATGATTATGCTAAATTTTCTTATTTATTCACTGCCGAAGAACTGGCAAATGCCGGTTTACCCGCAGGTGTCGAAATCACTCAAGTACAGTGGAATAAATCTGACGAAGCTCAAATTGCCTCACAAGGAAATGCAATTCTTGATGTTTATATGAAAAACACAGCTAATACGATATTAGAAACTGCTACCGATTGGACATCAGGAGTTATTAACGATGCTGAACAAGTTATTGATAATCATATTATAAACAAAACTTTTAATCTGCCAAATACAGCAGGATGGGTTGGGTTTGATCTTGGCACAACTTTTACTCACGATGGTAACGCACTCGAAGTTTCTGTTGACTGGAATAAATCTGGAGTAGCAAGCCCATTTTCTACCAGCTCGTTGCAATGGGTATGTTATACGGATAAAACTGATATGATATTAGAGCAATCTGCTGGAACAGAACCCGGTACGCATACATTAGATATTTTTAATTACAGACCAAACATTAAAATAGAATATGCAAAAAAACCTATGCAATATGTTTCGTCAACAACTACCCAAAGTATTGGAGTTGAAGTAGGAACAAACCAGCAGGTGATAGGTATTCAAGTAGAAATGCTTGGTGAAATATTACCAGTAAACGTAACCAAATTTACGTTGAACGCTCAAAATTCCGATAATATTGACGATTTTGAAAACGCTAAAATATTCTCAACAGGTAGTAACCCCGAATTTTTAACCGACACACAATTCGGAACAACTTATGCAAGTCCGAACACGGGAAGTTATGAAATCACCGGAGATATAGAAATGGTAACAGGAATAAATTATTTCTGGCTTACCTATGATATTAAACCCGGAGCAACTCTCGGAAATTTTGTTGATGCCGAATGTGTTTCGATAGTAATTGACGGAAACACGGAAACGCCAAATCCAACAGCACCAAACGGAAAAACACAAATTGGTGTTTTCCAAACTATTGAAATGGGACCAGAACTAGTCAACCATGGAGATAACGAAATGTGGGGACCTTTTTATAGGATTACTGCCAATTCGACAACTGATCTTAGTAGGTATTCTTATGTTTTTACACAAACAGAATTAGAAGCACAAGGAATGCCGGACGATGTTAGAATTATTGATGTACAGTGGAATAAAGGCAACGCAGGACAAATGCAAGACGGAACAGCATATTTTAAAATTTATGCAAATAATTCTACTAAAACAACTTTGTCCGGTAATACTAAATGGTCAACTGATGTAATTCCAGGTGCTACACAAGTGGTAAGTAAAACATTTAATTCAACTTATAATTTACCTGCTGCCATAGGTTGGGTTAATTTTCCTTTCACAAGTGAATTTGTTTACACAGGAGAAGCCCTCGAAATATCAACAGACTGGGATGCTTCTTATCCCGATGTTGAAAATGTTACAACCGGTGATATAGAATGGATGTTTTCAAACTCAACCGTTGATAATGTAACTGTTGGAGCAAAAGGTACTTCGAATACTTTTTTAGATGATTTAGACTATCCAAATAATAATGGTAAATGCCGTCCCGATATAAAAATTACGTATCTGGCATTGCCAATGTCGCATGTGGAATCAACCTGCGAGCAGGTAAATACTTTTGTAGGAAAAAATGATACCGAGCAGCAAATCATAAGAATTGCCGTAACAACTCAAAATTCTTACAACCCGATTTCAGCAACAGAATTTGCTTTAAATGTTAACGGTACTTCTGATGCCGCAACCGACATTTTAAATGCAAAGTTGTTTTACACTGGAACTTCCGACCTTTTTAGTAATTCATCTCAATTTGGTAGTACGGAAGCAACGCCAACAGGAAGCTTCAACATGACAGGTACTCAGGAACTTGAAGTTGGAACAAACTATTTTTGGCTTACTTATGACATAGAATCAGGAGCTACCGAAGGAAATTTTGTTGATGCACAATGTCAAACAATCACTATTTCGGGAACCGATTACACACCGAGTGTTATTAGTCCGGTAGGACAAGCCAAAATTGTGAATATTTTAGAAATTGGAGCAGGAACAGACGAAAGTACTAATTTTGGTCCTATACTTTGGGTTAACAACAATGTTTCCGATTATGCACGTTGGTCATATTTATTCACTCAAGCCGAAATTTCAATGCCAGATGGAGCAGAAATTACAGCAGTACAGTGGTATAAAAACAATGCCAACAACATAGATTATTCCGGCAATACTTACATGGATATTTATGTTAGAAATTCAACTCAAACAGACTGGGCGGATAACAGAACATGGTCATCACAAGTGATAAACGGTTCTACTAAGGTTTTGGACGGAACTTATAATCAAACAAATAATTTCCCTGCTTTGGCTGGTTGGACAACCTTTGAATTTGATGATAACTATATCTACAACAGCAACTCATCAACAGAAGGAATTGAGATTGCCTGCGATTGGGATTACACCGAGATAAAAGGCACTAACACACCCGATGATAAAATCCAATGGAGATATACAAGTGGATTTACTAATGATATGACAATTGGTTGGGTTGGTAACGGTTCAGTTCCAACAAATCTTAGAACAATTTCTTTCGGCGGTACAGTTCGTCCGAACATTAGATTATTATACTACACACCACAAGCAAAACAATACTCTTCAAGTGCTGCATTCCAAAACAACACTGCTCCTGTTGCAGAAAACGACCTCGACAGAGAAATACTTGGAGTAGAAGTGATTGTACTTGGAGAAACAGGTTTGGATGTCGATATTACCGAAATGGTTTTCAACACCGCCGGAACAACAAATACTAGCGACCTTGCAAATGCTAAATTATATTATACAGCATCAAATAATTTCTTCGGAAAAGGTGAACAAATTGGTACTACGGTAGCAGAACCAAGCGGGGCAATAACCTTTAGTTTTTCTGCAAAATCGCTTGGTACCGGAAGCCATTATTTTTGGCTTGCTTACGATATAAAATCGGGAGCTACTTCTGGTAATATTGTTGATGCCAAATTCACATCTATTAAAGCAAATGCAGCTGATAAAACACCTACGGAAACAGACCCGACAGGCTCAAGAGAAGTTAAAACTATGGTAACCATAGAGTTTGCCGCACCTTCCCCTGGTGGCTCTGGTAAATTGTCTAACTACGGACCTGTTTATCAAAAAAATGATAATACAACCGACTTTAGCAGATTCAGTTATTTGTTTACGGAAGCAGAACTGAATGATATAGGATTGCCGGGAGGTGCAAAAATAGCAAGAGTTGAATGGAAAAAGTTTAGAGATAACGTTATAAATACTGAGGGTATTGGTATATTTGATATTTATATTAAAAATTCCAATAAAACAGAACATTCCGCTGCAAGCTGGTCAAGTGCAATATCGGAAGCTACTAAAGTAAATACCACGTATTTTGATAGTGATTACAATAACTTTCCAAGCAGCGATACATGGTTGGAGTTTGAATTAGATAATCCGGTTCTTTTCAATGACAATGCACTTGAGATAGCGACTAATGCCAATTTTGAAAATATGGATATTAATTTACTTAATAGTAATCATAAGTTTATTTACTGGTATTATGGGAAATATTTAGCAAGCGAAGGTAATCTGGCAAATGCAATTGGCATAAAAGCGGACTCGGAAATAGGAACTGATAATTTATCCATACTTAAAAAAAACGATGATTCTCAATTTTATCGTCCTCTTATAAAAATTACTTACATAGTACCGGAAACAGCCCCAACACTCATTGCGGCAACATCGGCTACTGTTGATGCTGATTTTAATATTACGCACGGAGGCAATTCGACATGGAGAGCTAATGTTACAAAAGTAATGTACGGAGACAACACTCTTCCATCGGCAGCTTATGACTTGACATCGGGAATTTTAACTATCAAACCGAGTGAGGCAGCTTGTTTACAAGTAGCAGGTACACAAACGGTTACAGTTTCCGCAACAGGTTATGAAGCAACATCTTGTAGTCAAACCATTGGACACGGAGTTGCTGCCAAAGTTGGCATAACCACTCAACCTCTCGATCCTGTTTCAAACGGTGATTTGTTGTCGGTTCAGCCTGTTGTAGAAATTCAGGACCAGTACGATAACACTTGTACCTCTGAAAGTAGTACAATAACAGCAACAAAAAGCGATGCTGGCGATTGGACACTTGGAGGAACAACAGGAGCAACTGCTGTAACAGCCGGAGTTCTAACTTATACAAACCTTATTGCCACCGCAAATGCCGGAGAAATTACAGATGCTAAAATCAAATTTACAGCAAGTTTTGGAAGCAATCCGTTTGTCATTTCCGATGAATTTGCAATTCCGTATCAACCGCCAGCACTAACGGTTGCCTCGGGAGTAACTGTTGATGCCGATTTTAATATTACTTACACAGATAATTCAATTTGGCGAAGCAAAATTACAAAAGTAGAGTGGGGTGGAGTTGAGTTATCAATTTCTGCATGGTCAGTTTCTGCTGGTATTCTTACAATTAAACCAAGTAATGCAGAGTGTTTACAAACACCCGGAACTCATGATATGGTTGTTTTTGCTACGGGATACGACAATACATCTTGTAGTCAAACTATTGGACACGGTGCTGCCGCCAAAATAGGAATAAACACACAACCTGTCGGACCGGCTACAAACGGAGGCAATCTGGCAACTCAGCCTATTATTGAAATTCAAGACCAGTACAACAACACTTGCACAACCGATGGTTCAACAACAATAACAGCCGAAAAACAGGATTTAGAAGATTGGACACTTGGCGGTACAACGGGAGCAACTGCGGTTACTGCCGGATTACTAACATATTCCGACCTTACAGCTACGGCAAATTCCGGAAAAGTAACAACAGCGAGAATAAAATTTACAGCAATTTTTGGAAGTAATCCGTTAGTTGTGTCAAATGTTTTTTCTATTTCGGGACCCGGATTATGGCAAGGCGGAACAAGCACAGATTGGGCTGCAACAACAAACTGGGACGATGGCACAATTCCAAATGTAAACGTAGATGTAACCATTCCTACTGGTTGCTCAAATTATCCAACTATTGATGAAACAGCGAATTGCAAAAATCTTTTAATAGAAGACGGAGGAAGTTTAACCGTAACAACATCTGGAGATTTAAACATAGACAGATATTTAACAAACGGTGGCGGTGTTTCTGGTTCGTTTACTATTGACGGAGGCTCTTGTACTATTAATCAGGACTTTAATACCGAAATTGGTAGTACAACAAATATTTCGGGCGGTACATTTGAGTTTAAAAAATGGAGATGTACAGACAATGATTATGCTAAAGGTGTTATTAATCTTTCGGGCGGAACAATTAATGCTTCAGAAAATGTTATGTTTGCCACAAGCGATGTAACAGGTTCTATGACAGGAAGTTTTGTATTCAACGCCAGCAAGAATTTTATCATAAATAACAATGGCTGGTCAACAGTGAGCGGTGGAACAATAAATATGCTTTGTTCGTCAATTAATGCTTATTTTAAACCTTCTGATGAAAATCACAGTTCGGTTGCCTACAATTTAAACATAAACGGCGACCAAACCGACGATTTCATTCTTTGTATGACCGATAAAAGTCACGGAATTGACATCAAAAACAACTTCACAATAACAAGTGGAGAAGTCATTTTGACAAAAGGTTCGGGCGATGTTAATAATTTTGTTGTCGGAAATAATGTAGCTATCGAAACCAACGGAACATTAAACTGTGATGGAAATACCGATGTTAATTTGAATGTTGGTGGAAACTGGACAAACAATGGAACATTTACTCCGGCATCAAATACTGTTATATTTAACGGAACTAATCAATCAATTTTAGGAACTACTTCGTTCTTTAATTTGACGAAAAGTGTAACAAGTGCAGCAACTCTAACATTTGAAGTATCAAAAACCCAAACAATTACAGGTGTTCTAACTTTAAATGGAGTAGCAAATAATTTATTATCATTACAAAGTTCGGCAAGCGGAACACAATGGAGTCTTAATTCGCCAATAAATCCGCCAATTAGTTTTGTTGATGTCAAAGACGGAAACAATTTAAACGGAACTAATTTTGAGCTTCCGACACCTCCTTGTGTTAACAGTGGCAACAATACGTATTGGTTTGTTGGCGGAACTTCGGGACTTTGGACAGGCACAACAGACACAGACTGGGCAACAGCAACCAACTGGGACGATGGCGCACTTGTTACAGCAGCCGTAAACGTTACAATACCAACAGGTCTCGACAATTATCCAAGTGTTGATGAAGCAGCCGAATGCAAGAATTTAACAGTAGATAACGGCGGAAGTATCGAAGTTGTTTCAGGAGGTTCTCTAACGGTAAATGGCGATTTATCTGTAATCGGAACATTAGAACTAAAAACACCAACAAATTCGGGTGTAGCCGGTTCGTTAATTACAAAAGGTGCCGTTACAGTTACCGGAACTATGAATGTTGAGCGATTTTTATCAAGAATAGAATGGCATTTCTGCGGAACACCAATGGAGCAAAACACTGCAAACACAATCGATGATATATTATCGCAAGCAGGCGGAACAAACACAAACGCTTTTTTCTACAACGAAGCAGTTGATATTGACCCAGATCCGACAAGTGGCGACCCAGCAAATTTTGACCCTACTTCTTGGGTAAGTGCTTTACCTTCAACAACTCAATTGATTCCTCAAAAAGGTTATATGGTTTATAACAATGTTTATGTAACATCAATTTTTACAGGAACACCAAACACTGGAGATAAAACAATAAACCTAAGTTGGAACAGCAATGATGCTAACAGTAATTATTATGATGGTTGGAACTTGGTATCAAATCCTTATCCATCGGCAATTGACTGGAATAATGTACGCGATGCCGGGCTAACAAACGTAAACGATGCTATTTATGTTTGGAACGGAACTCAATACGGAACTTATATTGCCGGAGCCGGACTAAATGGTCAGACAAATGAAATACCAGCTTGTCAAGGTTTCTTTGTACATACAAGCGGTACAACTCCTTCAGTTTCAATAAATAACGATGACGATAGAGTTCATTCATCAGCCATTTTCCTTAAAGATGCAGTCGCCGATTTATTGCGTTTAGAAATAACGGTAAATGATTTGAGCGACGAAACAATTATCAGATTCGACCAACAGGCTACATCGGATTTTGACGGAAGTTTTGATGCTTATAAATTACCATCTCTAAGTGCTGATGTACCAAACATTTACACTCAAACAGAAACCAACAACACGCCACTTTCCATTAATACTTTGAGCCAAATAACCGAAGGTTTAATAATTCCTTTAGTTATAAAAGCTCCAGATGGAAATATTACTATCACAGCAAGCGAGTTGACGATAGATAATAATGTTGATATTTATCTGGAAGATTTACACTTATCCGAAATAGTAAATTTACGAACAAATCCGCAATATAATTTCAATTATGTTGGTGGCAGTGTTTCCGACCGATTTGTTGTTCATTTTAATCCAATCACAACTGAGATTAATAATGTTAGCAAAAATGCTGTAAATATATATTCAAACGAAAAAGACATTTATGTTAATGTTATTTCTGATGAATTAAAAAACAGCAAAATTGAAGTCTATTCTATTTTAGGTCAGTTATTAATTTCCGAAAAAGTAAACAATTCAGGTTTACATAGAATAAATACAAACCTGTTATCAGGAAACTATGTTGTGCGTTTCATTTCAAACGAAACAACAAAAAGTGTAAACGTATTTCTAAAATAGTGCTTTGCACTTTTTATTAACCTAAGTTGTTAATTCACAGCTTAAACGTTTCATAAAAAATAGGTCTTAGACCTTACAAATAACACTAACATCAAAAAACCCTAACTTTTAGTTAGGGTTTTTTTTGTGTTTTCAAGTTTATTGTCGGTGTGATTGGAGCCGTGTTCTGACTACTACGATATAAATACTCTTACAAAAGTTGATAGTCTTTACATAACAGTGTTGGTATGATTATCAAATAGTTACAGGGCTGTTTTGAAATAAACAAAATCAAATTTTACTTAATAATCAAGCGATTAAAAAGTAAATTTCTACATATTTTCATCGACCAACACTATTTTGTGTGGACTATCAAATAATATGTTTATATTTTCCCGTTTTTATTTCTACTTTACTTGAATTGCAACTAAACAATGCAATAAAAAGAATGAAACTTAAAATTAAAGATAAATTTTTCATGTCTTTATGAGTTATTTTCTTTGTTTAAATTTATAATTATTCATGCTACATTGATTTTGCAATTGCCTATATCGTGAATGTGCTTATGACGTTTTTTTAATTTTTTGTGAGCCGTAGGCGAAACCAAAAATAAAAAAAATGACAACCAGCACAATGTTACCTGCTTAATTATCATTATCTACATTGAGTAAACGGTTAATCTGTTTGACAAAATATTCAAATCCAACATTTTTATTTGCATATTTATCAATGTATTTTTTATTTTTAAATTGATTTGCGAGGTTTTTATATGTCATTTGGCTATTAAAATTATTCTTATCCTTGGGATTAATCGGTTTAATATTTTTTTTACTTAAACTGCTATTTAAACGAAAAAGGCAATTTTGAGTATTTTTACTTTTATGACGAGGATTGACAATGGCAACGAGCCAACATTCAATAGAATAAATACCTATTGCAAATAAAAATCTATCAGCATATTTTTCCCAAGTTTCTTCTGATATGAAAGATTGTAATTTTTTAAGAATATTTTCATACAATATTTCACTTTCAATTTGTTTTCCATTTTTTGAATGAGAGACTCCAAAACCTTTTTCTTCTGAAATATCTGCATCAATTTGAACTACGACAAAGTCATTATAATCAAACAGTTCTATTAAGTTATCATCTTTACAATAATTTATAACATTAACCCAACCTCCAAACCCAGCCTGTTTATCCGTCTCATCAACGTCTGGGATAGGTGTAAATCTAAATTCTTCATCTTTGTAATAGTTCTCTATAATTGGTTTTATAACAAATTGGTCGGTTATTCCCTCTGTTATTAGTGCTATTTTTATCATATATTAAAAATTATCAGGAATTCCCCCAATGAAGCCTTTTGTCCACAGTTCTGAGAGTTTCATCTTTGATTGAGTTTTTTGTTTTATCCTTTCAATTTGTGTTTTACCTTTTTTATCTCTGCGAGCTATAAAAAGTCGTTGATTTTTATCATTAATATTTAGTCCGTCAAGTATTGCAGGGTTGTGAGTTGTAATTATTACTTGTTTTTTATATTTTTTAGCAAGTCTATTTAGGATTTTAATCAATTCTGTGCATAATTTAGGGTTAAAACTAGTTTCTATATTGTCAATAGCAAAAAAAGTTGGTGTTTTTTCGCTTGTAAACAAAACAAGATAGAATAGTAAATAAAGAAAACCTTCGTTTGAACTACTTTGGTCAAAGTAATTTAATTCAGATTTTATGAAACGGTCTTTTATCGCTATTTTAAATTCATTTGACATTAAATTTGTAGGAATATCAAAATCATCAAACCAGTCTAATAAATGTAAGTTTTCTTTTATATCTGTTATTTGTTTTTTTCGTCTTTTATTACTAATAATCTGCTTTAATAAATTAAATAGTCCCTCTCCTTTTATGCCTAATGGTGTTATTTGTGAAAATTCTTCAAACTTTCTTAGATAGGAAAGTTCAGGTGTATAAATCAGAAATTCAGATATTTCTTGTAAAGAAAATTCATCTTTGATAATTTTATTACTTAGGATAGGTATTATTTCATTGAACTCATCATTTAATGGTTTTTTCTCTTTTTTGATTAAAATATTTAGACTTTCAATGAATGATTTTGCTTCATCATCGTCCAAGTCTTTTAACAAGTTTTCATTTCCTGAAAATAAATCTCTAAAAAACTGAGTAGTCTCTATTTGAAAATTTTCTCTATTTATTTCTATCCATTTTCTATAATCATTTTTGTCATTAATTAATTTATAAGTAAATTCTTTATTATCTGGATAGAATTTCAATTGAATTTCATTTTCTAAGTTATCAGGAAAAGCATTTCGCATGAACTCTGGTGATGTTATTCTAATTCTATTTCCAAGAAATTCATAGTCAAGTTTATTTGCACTTGCGGCAGCTCCCATTACAATTGCTTCAAGGATATTTGTTTTTCCTGACCCATTAGCTCCAATTATTATATTGAGCCTTCCAAGTTCTAATTCTAAATCTTCAATTGATTTAAAATTTTTAATATTTATTTTTTTTATCATCTTT
>JAOZMU010000313.1 GCA_029934165.1 Bacteroidales bacterium | reverse complement strand
ATAGATACAAATACTTAAAAATAAAAGGATTACAAAAAGACCTTCGGATTTAAGGCATTACAAAAATTGTTTTATATAAGTTCTATTAAAACAAATATTCAAATTAACCTATACTGAAAAGCGGTAGAATAAGAATAAAAATACTAATTCATTTATTAGCAAAATTTTAAATAAATTAGAGTGAATTATGTTTTTATTTGATATTCAAATAATTAGCGACTATAAAATAAACTCTTCTGACTTTTCAGAATCTATACCATTATTTGTTGTTTTTCAGTCGAATCGCAAATATTTATCCTAATATTAAGAAGATGCATAGTACTTAGTTTTATTTTTTTTATTAATTAAACAAAAATGAAAAATTTATTGAAAGTTTTAAGTCTGATTATTGTAATTGTTGGATTAAATTTCCAATCATGTATAGATGAGGATGATGATGGAGGAAGTTCAAATGTTATTGAGACTTATTTTACGGTTGATAATGCAGAGTTTCTGAACACAGATTTCCCAGAAGAAACCGCAAGCGCAACAGCTCCAGACATTGCGATGGTAACCGGAAACGCAAATGTACTAAACGGTGGTAGTAGCCCGATTGCAATTGCGACAGACTCGGAAAATATTTCGCATGTTTTGGTCGGAATCAACGGACAACAAGGTTATTACAAAATTCCTGCAACAGCAGCAAAAGATGGCGGAGTTTATCACATAGTTTTGATGCTTGGCACTTCAATTCCACAAGAAGCCTTCACTTTAGTCATTGCCCTCTTGAATACTTCTGGCGAGGTTAGCCAAATGCAAGACCTTGGCATTGTTACGATTGAAGCCGGAACTGGCAAATTACAAGTTAATTGCTCTTGGGATCAACTCAACGATGTTGATTTACACCTTATTGAGCCAAACGGTGAGAAAATTTATTTTGGAAACTCAACTTCTGCAAACGGTGGCGAATTAGACGTAGATTCGAACCCTGCTTGCACTATTGATGGTATAAACAACGAAAACATAACTTATGTCGATGGAACAACCGTAGAAGCTGGAATTTACGAAGTCCAACTAAATTTATACGAAAATTGTAACATCACAGAAAACACAAATTACACTGTTACTGCACGTTACCATGGCGAAATTATTGCAACGGCATCTGGCACAAATCCAAACAGCGGATATTTTACACCAGATGGTTCTGACAATGTTACAATAATGACTTTTAACATTGCAAGCGCAACTAAAAACACTGTTAAAATGCTTCATTTTACATATCCAAACAGAATAAAAAAAGTACTCAGTCCACAAAAAATGTAATTCGTATTTTTCCGTATAAAAAAAAGGCAAAGCTCGTAGCATTGCCTTTTTTTTTAGACTAAAACGGCAGAATTTTTTCTTAAAATTGAGTTCAGTAGTTTTGATTTTCAATATAATAAAAAAAACTGTATATTTGGTGTCAGCCGGTTGCGTATTGGTGTGTTTATTGTGCGAAATTGTAGAGTTTTGCGTAACTAAAAGTTTTGTTTTATGATTTCTAAAAACCATTTTCAATTGTATATGGAAGAGGCAAACCAGCTGATTGACAGTTTGCAAACATCTTCTAATGTGTCAAAATGCAATGAGTTGAAGGCTGTCTTACGTAGCATTGAGGAGCTGCAAGGCGAGGCAGTGCCTACGCAAAAAAGCGAATTGGATTTTGTTTCGGAAGCAGATGATGATTTTTTACTTATTCTTCTCAATGCTATTCCTTTGCCGGTTTTTTATAAGAACTTGAAAGGTGTTTTTGTTGGTTGTAATCAATCTTTTGAATCTTTTGTTGGAAAAAAGAAAACAGAAATTGTTGGTAAGAAAACGATAGATATTTTTAAGGAAAAGTATGCAAAGGAATATTTGGAAACTGATGAGATTGTGCAACGCAATAGTTTTGTGAAAGACTATGAGACTGAGGTTATTGCGCCAGATAATTCAACGAGAAATGTTATTCTTAATAAAGCTATTTTTAGCGATAAGCATGGCAATTTGGTTGGAATGGTTGGTATTATTTGGGACATCACAGAACATAAGAACGCGCAGAAAAGTATAGAAAAGAGTAAAGCAGAAACCCATGAATTGAATCAAGAAATTCAACAACAAAACGAGGAGATTTATTCGACGATTGAAGAGCTGCATACCTTGAATGACTCCTTGAAGGAGAAAGAAGAAAAGTATCGACGATTGATTGAGAATTTGCAAGATGAGTATATGTTTTATTCGCATGATGTTGGCGGTGCGTATAATTATGTAAGTCCTTCTGTGGAAACTATTTTAGGATATAGCCAAGAAGAGTTTATTGATGAAGCTCGTCAGATAATTGATTTTGCGTTGACAGAGAAAGCGAAATATGCGATTTTGCAGGCGCGACAAGGAAAGCAACACCCGACTTTTGAGGTTTATATTTTTGCAAAAAATGGAGATAAAAAAACGTTAGAAATAACTGAAGTTCCTGTTTGTAATAATTATGGCGATGTTATTTATATTGAAGGCGTTGCGCATGATGTAACCAAAAAATATAAAATCCAGAATGAAGTTAAATATCTAAATAACAGGCTTTTACAGTATATTGATGAAATGCCGTTAGCATATATTGAGATAGATGTTGGATTGAAAATATTGAAATGGAACACAATGGCTGTTAAGATGTTTGGTTATAGTGTCGCGGATACTGCGGGAAAGACGCTGGTTGATTTGATTATTCCTGATGACGAGAAAATGGATACTAATAGTTTTTTAGAGCAAATACGGAAGTGGGAACCGGGGCAGACAAAGCAGAAAAATAGGACAAAAAATGGCAGAAAAATAGATTGCGAATGGTACAATACACCGCTTGCTGATGTTGATGGAAATACGTATGCTTGGGCATTAATGGCTAATGATATAACAGCAAAAGTAGAGGCTCAAGCAGCCTTAGAAAAAAGTGAAGAACGTCATTTACTTGTCAGTAAAGCAACAAACGATGGAATTTCTGATTGGGATTTGCTGTCGGGACGAATTTATTTTTCGCCAAGGTGGTCTGAGATTGTAGGCTATAGCTTGCGAGAAAATGAAGAAAATATTAGTGTATGGTTAGAAAAAATACATTGTGATGATTTAGAGCGAATTCGGAATGAAATGCAAAGAACCATTGCTTCCAAGCACGAAAATATCACTACATCATATAGGCTTCGGCACAAAGATGGGACGTGGCGTTGGATACTGACAAAGGCTGTTTTTATACGCGATGAGAATAATAATCCTTATCGTGTAATTGGCAGTCATACGGATATTACGGAGCGAAAAACATCGGAAACAAAACTCAAGAAAAGCGAATCAAAATATCGGAATTTGATAGAAACAAACGCTGCTGCTATTTGTTATCATAATGTTAAACAATTTCTTTATACAAACCCACAATTTCATAAACTTTTTGGGTATAATGCGACAGAAGCAAAAACTATTTCTCTTTACGATATTGTTCACTCGGAGATGCAAGAGCTTATAAACCATAACTCTCAAATGCGATTAGATGGCAATAAAGTCGTCTCGCGTTATGATTTTATGGCAATAACAAAATCCGGCGAAGAACGATGGATTGATATGTCCACAAACGTTATAACGTATAGAAATGAGAAGGTTATCATTGCAACAATGTATGATATTACGGACAGGAAAATAGCAGAAAAAAAACTTAGTAAACAAGAAAAATTTTTGAGCGAACTACTGAATACAAACCCCAATTTTATCTTTGTGAAAGATACTGCTGGACGTTTTACGCTTGCCAATAAAGCTATTGCAGATGCCTATGGAACATCTGTTGAGAACCTTAAAGGAAAGACACACAATGACTTACGAGAGACAAGCGATGAGGCAAATGAGATTTTGCGAGAAGTCCAGAATGTGATTTTATCCGGTCAATCGCACGAGATACCAGAAATGAAATTTACCAATCACCTTGGCAAGGTGGGCTATTTTCAGACAATAATAACGCCTCTTGTTGATTCTGACGGTTATAGGCGACAGGCGTTATGTGTAAGTACTGATATTACATCGCGCCGATTGGCTGAACATGAACTTAAAAAGACAACTTCCGAGCTGAAAGAACTCAATGCAACGAAAGACAAATTTTTTTCTATCATTGCCCACGATTTAAAAAATCCGTTTAATACCCTTTTGGGCTTTTCGGAAGAGTTGCTCGAAAATTTCCATGAATTTGATAATGATACAGTTTTGACATTATTAACTTATATTCTTGATGCCTCGAAAAACGGTTTCACGCTTCTTGAAAATCTATTGGCATGGTCGCGTTCACAACGTGGAATTATGGAATATAAACCAGAATTTATTAATCTTTCTGAGGCGATTACAGATTGTCTTATGCTATTGCAAAGCACGGCTCGCTCCAAAAATATTAGTCTCCAGACCGACATCAAAGACACCTTGAGTGTTTATGCCGATGCAAATATGCTGATGACTATTTGCAGAAACTTAGTTTCTAATGCTTTGAAATTTACGAATAACAACGGAAGTGTTCGTATTTATACCACTATGAAACGTATTTTTAATACTGGTTTTGTCGAAATTATTGTCGAGGATAGCGGAATTGGAATACGTAAAGAAAACATCTCGAAACTATTTCGAGTGGATATTCATTACTCTGAAAAAGGAACAGCCGATGAGCGCGGAACAGGCTTAGGATTAATACTTTGCAAAGAATTTGTCGAAAAACATGGCGGAAAAATTGTCGTTGAAAGTGAAGTAGGAGTCGGCAGTAAATTTATTTTTACGCTGCCAATAGAAATAAAATAATCATTGTTTGTTCATAAAAATCAATTTATATTGTGTTCACTAAGGTCTAAGTAATTAATAATTAATAATTAATAATTTTGCTTACGCCTGATTTAGTTTTAGTTAGGAATTTTAATGGTTTACTTTATTAAATTCATTTTACTAAGA
>JAOZMU010000312.1 GCA_029934165.1 Bacteroidales bacterium | reverse complement strand
AGCGAAAAGCCCTATAAGCCGCCCTCAAAAAAATATTTTTTATGAACAAACCTTGTATTGTAACGGATTTTTGTTGAAAAATGTAAATCTGTGAGAGTCAGTCTAATCCGTGTTACAATTTGTGCGATGCGAGGAACAAAGATAATACCGATTTTTTCTGATTTTGAATAAATTATTTTCGACATAACAAACTAAAAATCAACAAGCCGAAAATTTAAGCAAAAACCGTAATAATCAGATTTTTATGAACAAAATAACTTTTTTTAGAATTCTATCGTTTTTTAATTGAAAAAGCGTATTTTTGTACCGTAAATCATGGGGCTGACTTTGGTTTCGACAGCAGGTAAGGTAGATTTGTAAGCATGTCGGTGAACGTAACAACTACCGCTAACAGTAGTTACACAATTTTAACTGGCAATAATAATAATTATGCTCTCGCAGCTTAATCGAAGTTTAGTAGATTAGCTTCATTTTGGTACTAGGTACTAAAACGGGACGTTCCACGGTAGGTTTGTCTAAAGCCATTCTGATTCTGGAGCGCTGATAATTTTAGACTGGTTGGAGCAGGCTTCGATGCTTTGATGAGATTTTAGAAGATAAGGAAACATTAGGGTGCTTTTTCTCGGATGGTTCTCGAAAAATAATAAAAAGCTAAGCATGTAGAAAGCCAATTAGTCGCTTGTTTGGACCCGGGTTCGAATCCCGGCAGCTCCACATGACACAAAAAAATCGGAAAGGCAATGAACCTAAAGTGTTTGTTGCCTTTTTGGGTTATAAAAATGCGAAAATATGCTGTTCGATAATATTTTGGTTAGCCCAGGAACCAACAAAAAACTGGTGATAGAAGGAAATTCTATGAGATTACAGAATTTAAACACCAACCTTTTTGAGGGTAAAATGGATGGCGAAATCCCAATTATTACGCCCCTAAAAATTAGTAATAACCTAAATAAAACCGACTTACATAATCAAACAAATGCCGAGTTCGATTATGTAGACCATTATCAAAGAGATGCCGAGCAACACGATTATTTTGCCGAAATAGAAAATCCTATTGCCGATGAAGAAAATAACCGTTTGCATCAAAAAATATTGAGTCGTATTCCCAAAACGACAACAACAATTTTGGACATCGGTTGCGGAGGCGGTTGGCTGAGTAGTGCAAAGGTAAGCAGCTCTGTACAAGTTATTTCTGTCGATGTTTCGTTGGTCAATGTGAAGAAGGTGTTGAGCAAAACGCCTCACAAAAACCACCATGGCTTGGTTGCCGATGTATTCCATTTGCCAATTGCCGAAAATTCTATTGATTGCATCGTTGCCTCGGAAATTATGGAGCATGTTTCTCTTCCAAATGTTTTCATCAAAAAGCTAATCAAGCTGTTACGAAAAGATGGTATTTTGATAATAACAACACCTTTTGACGAAAAAATAAAATATAATTTGTGTGTGCATTGCAACAAACCGACACCTACAAATGCACATTTACACTCATTTAATCAAGAAAACGTAAAAGAAATTATACCCAAAAATATTGCTAAAAGTATGATAACTACTTTTGGAAATCGTGTATTTATCCGGTTAAGAATATATTATTTATTACGTAAATTATCGTTTGGTGTGTGGAATTGGTTAGACGGTTTAATTAATAAGGTGATAAAAAAACCCACCAGAATAATGATTGAAGTTACTAAATGATATTTTCGGCACTGTTTAGTTCTGCGAAGTTACTTTTTATTAATTTATTTTAGATATTGCACTTATGTTTAGAAAAGCGCAAAAAAAAGAAAATAGAACTATTAATCGTCTGTCGGTTTGGTGTTTATCGTGTTTTGCTATTTTATTATTACAGCCCAACTGGGCTGAAGGACAGGAAAATTACTGGGTGTTTTTTGCCGACAAAGCAAATACGATTTTCGAGCCAACAGAATATTTCGACTCGCTGGCAATTCGGCGACGAGCTGTCCAAGGGCTGCCAATTTGCGACTCGACAGATTTTCCTGTTTCGGAGTTTTATGTCTCGAAAATCGCTTCTGTTGTCGAGCGTGTCAGAGCCAGAAGTCGCTGGTTGAATGCCGTTTCCGTTTCTGCCACCGCCCAACAGCTTGCAATATTAAGCAAATTTGCGTTTGTTTCCAGCATCGAAAAATCAGCAGGTGCGTCCTTGCTTGCGTCAAAAAAATATGACACCACACTTTCCGTCATTGAGTATAAATTACTCAAAAATCAACTCAACAGTATGGGTGCCAGCGAGTTTCATCAACGAGGATTTACAGGCAAAGGAGTTCGGATTGCTGTCTTCGATTCAGGCTTCCCACAAGTTGATACTTGTTTTATATTCAGGCACTTACACGAGAATAATCAAATAGTAGCAACTTACGATTTTGTAAGAAATAAGCCAAATGTTTATGCACATGCCCAACACGGAACACTTGTGTTGTCGTGCATTTCTGGTGTTTTCAACAAAAAAAAAATGGGTTTTGCTCCTGATGCCGAATTATTGCTAGCCCGCACCGACACTCGCCGACAACCATTTGCCGAAGAAGAACACTGGTTAGAAGCCGCAGAATGGGCAGATAAAAACGGAGCGCATATTATAAATAGTTCTCTTATTTTTACGTATCATAGGTATTTTCCATACGACATGGATGGCAAAAAAAGCCTCGTTGCTCGTGCAGCTTCGATTGCCGCCTCAAAAGGAATTTTGGTCGTCAATGCAGTCGGAAACAGTGGCGAAGATAGGCGTTGGAGGGTTGTCTGTACGCCTGCCGATGCCGATAGCGTTTTGGCAGTCGGTGCAATCAGCCCGTACACTGGCTTCCACGCCACATACAGCTCATTAGGACCAACTGCCGATAAACGATTGAAACCCAACGTTTGCGCTTATGGAAATGTCGTTGCTGCGGGACGAAAAAAACTGGTAAAAATACAAGGCACAAGTTTTGCTTGCGCACTGGTCAGTGGGTTTGCGGCTTGTGCTTGGCAGATGTTTCCAGAGATGAAAAACATGGATATTTTTCGCGCCATAGAAATGTCCGGAAGCCTATTTCCATACAACGATTATGCCCACGGATACGGTGTTCCGCAAGCATCATACTTTGTAAATAAATTCCAGAAAAACAAAGCAAATTCAACATTTACGTTTTTCAAAGACCAAGGTTTTTTGGTAGTTCGAGTCAACGAAAATTTCGTGCCTAAAATTGGCGACAGAAAAGTAGATAAGAAAAATCACCTATATTATCATCTTCGCGACAAAAATAATTTTATAATAAAATACGGAATTATTGAAGTTGAAACCAGCGAGCCTTTTGAGATATATTTGGACGAAGAAACCAGCGATTGTATTTTGAGTATTTATTACAAAGACTATACAGAAGAATACGAAATTGAAACAATAGAAAAATAGCAATTATGAGTCGGTCAATGCAATTTATTATGTTTGTATTTTTGGGAGTACTTTTCCTTACAATAACCACAAAACATGCTAAAGCACAGCGAGTTCTGTTGGAAGAAGATGTCGAAGAGTACGGACGTGTATTACGCTATGGACCGAACTTGCTGCATTATACCCACGCATTTGTCGAGTGGGGCTGGACAGCCGGTTCTGAAGAAGGCTCAGGCTGCGATATTATGTATGGCTATTCGCACACATTCGCATTTGGCGCACGCTACAAGCTCAAATTAGCAAAGTATTACGCTATGGGTCTCGATGTTAGCTACTTATATCAAATGTTTCGGATAAAGCAAACACAAGACAAAATACTGCCAAGTTCGATACAACACGACCAAGAGAAGCTCAAATTCAACCACTTATCTATCGAATATTTCAACCGCATCAATTTTGGACGGGCTGGCAACAGAATTGGCAATTTCGTTGATTTTGGCGTTTTTCTCAATTGGGCTTTCAACATAAAACACTACACCGAAGACTCCTTCGACACCCCAACACAAGATGGCGCAACGCACCAAGAACGTATAAATACGAACCTTAATTTTACGAAAAACTATAATTATGGGCTGCGCGGACGGATAGGGTTCGGAAAATATGTTATAAGTATAAATTACAGAATATCAGACCTTTTCAACAATCGTTTCGACATCGAGCTACCAAGATACAGCATTGGGCTACAGTTTGGTATCCACCAGTAAATAACGGTAGTTGGTGTGGCTTGAAGCCATACCGGCAGTAGTTACAAAAACCACAACATAATGGCAAACAACTACTTCCAGTTTAAGCAATTTCGCATACAGCACGATAAATGCGCAATGAAAGTCAACACCGATGGTGTCCTACTTGGCGCATGGGCAACCGCCAAAAAACCCAAAAACACCCTTGACATTGGCACAGGCTCAGGACTAATAGCACTAATGCTTGCCCAACGCTTTGAAATCAAAATCACAGCCATTGAAATAGACCCGCAAGCGAGCAGGCAAGCAAAAGAAAATATCCAAAAATCGAAGTGGGCAAACAATATTATGGTAGTAAATACCTCATTTCAAGATTTTTGGCAAACAACAGATTCACAATACGATTTCATTGTGTGCAATCCTCCATATTTTGCCAATTCGCTGAAAACCAACAATAAAGCTAGAGATTTTGCACGCCACAACGATAGCCTATCAAATTCCGAATTATTAGAAGGGGTAACAAATATATTATCACCAGACGGCACATTTTCTTTGATTCTGCCAACCCAAGAAGCAAAAGAATTTATTGAAGAGGCAAAACATTATAATTTGTTTATATCCAAGGAATTACACATCAAGCCAACACCACAAAAACCAACCAAACGAATACTCATAGAATTATCTCGCATAAAAAAAAATAGTAACATAAAAAAAGAAACTATCGTTATCGAAAATGGCGGACGACATAATTTTTCGGAAGAATATAAAACCCTTACCCGCGATTTTTACTTAGTAAAATGAATTTAATAAAGTAAGCCATTAAAATTCCTAACTAAAACT
>JAOZMU010000311.1 GCA_029934165.1 Bacteroidales bacterium | reverse complement strand
ATGTTACAAAATTAATTTCGATTTTGAAAATGATATATTTGTCCAAAGTCTAATTGGGTAAAAACACCTGTTTTAAAAGAAGTCAGAATCATTATTTTTGTGATTATTTAAAATTTAGATTTAAAATTTTATATTTTTGCAAATAAAACTTAATTTAGTATAATTATAAAAATGGCAATATAAGCTATATTGGAGATTATATAAAAAGTTCTTAAAATAGGTCTTAGACCTTATAAAATAACAGACATAAATGATTAAAATTACTTTTCCAGACAGCAAAATTAGAGAATACGAAAAAGGTGTTACAGGATATCAAATAGCTAAAAGCCTGAGCAATAGCTTGGCAAAAGAGATATTATCTATCACTGTAAACAAAGAGTTGTGGGATATTAGCCGACCAATTGTCGAAGATGCCTCAATTCGTCTGCACAAATGGAATGACAACGAGGGGAAACACGCGTTTTGGCACTCGTCTGCACACCTAATGGCTGAGGCACTGCAAATTATGTATCCTGGCGTAAAATTTGGCATCGGACCAGCAATTGAGAACGGATTTTATTACGATGTAGATTTAGGCAATAAAGTTCTCACGGACAAAGATTTGCCAAAAATCGAAGCAAAAATGAAAGAACTCGTTCGCCAAAAAAACAACTATGTCCGCGAAGAAGTTACCAAAAAAAAAGCTCTTGAGTTTTTTGCAACAAAAGACGAAACATACAAAGTAGAGCTGATTAGCGAACTTGAGGACGGTACGATTTCTTTTTACAAACAAGGCGAATTTACGGATTTGTGCCGAGGACCACATTTAGCAAACACCGCACCAATAAAATCTATCAAACTTCTATCCATAGCCGGCGCATACTGGCGTGGCGACGAAAAGAGAAAACAGCTTACGCGAATTTACGGTATTTCGTTTCCAAAACAGAAATTCCTTGAAGAACACCTCGTTATGCTCGAAGAAGCCAAAAAGCGCGACCACCGAAAAATTGGCAAAGAGTTGGAGCTATTTGCATTTTCGCAACGCGTTGGACAAGGGCTTCCATTGTGGCTCCCAAAGGGTGCGATGTTGCGCGAACGCCTTGAGAATTTCCTCAAAAAAGTTCAGAAAGCCCATGGTTATGAGCCTGTTATCTCGCCGCACATTGGTCAGAAAGAACTCTACGTAACATCTGGGCATTACGCAAAATACGGACACGATTCTTTCCAACCAATAAATACGCCTGTCGAGAACGAGGAGTTTTTACTTAAACCTATGAACTGCCCTCATCACTGCGAAATTTATAAAACAAAACCGCGCTCCTACAAAGACCTGCCAGTCCGGTTTGCCGAGTTTGGCACTGTCTATCGTTACGAGCAAAGTGGCGAATTACACGGATTGACACGAGTACGCGGATTTACGCAAGACGATGCACATATTTTCTGTCGCCCAGACCAACTCAAAGAAGAGTTCAAAAAAGTAATAGATATTGTCCTTTATATATTCAAAACACTTGATTTTAAGGATTTTATAACTCAAATTTCATTACGCGACGCAAGTAACTCAGAAAAATACATTGGCTCTGACGAAAACTGGGAAAAAGCAGAAAATGCTATCTTAGAAGCCGCAAAAGAAAAAGAATTAGAATACATTATTGAAAAAGGCGAAGCAGCATTCTACGGACCAAAATTAGACTTTATGGTTCGCGATGCAATCGGCAGAAAATGGCAACTCGGAACAATACAAGTAGATTATAATCTGCCGGAACGTTTTGAGCTTGAGTATGTTGGCAGCGATGATTTGCGCCACCGTCCAGTCATGATACACCGTGCGCCATTTGGCTCGATGGAAAGATTTGTTGCCGTACTTATCGAGCATACGGCAGGTAAATTTCCGCTTTGGTTGACACCAGAACAAATCGCAATTTTGCCTATAAGCGAAAAATATAATGATTATGCAAAAAAAGTTTTAAGTCTGCTAAATAATTACGATATTCGCGGCGTTGTTGACGAGCGTAACGAGAAGATTGGTAGGAAGATTCGAGATAACGAATTGAAACGCATACCATATATGCTTATCGTTGGCGAACAAGAATCTGTAACAGGTTCAGTATCAGTTCGTCGTCAAGGCGAAGGCGACAAAGGAAGTATGTCTATCGAAGGATTTGCACAACTTCTGAACGAAGCCGTAAAGAAAGAATTAGCATAATTGCAATTTATATTTTCTTTGACTTTAAACAAAAACGAGAAGAAATTTATTTTATACAAACTAAACTTAGGAGGACTGTACAATAGCTAGAAAGTTTCATAGAGGTCAGAGGAAACCTCAAGACAAAAGGTACCGAATTAACAGGCAAATCAATGCTCAAACTGTTAGGGTAGTAGGTGAAAATGTAACCGACCAAGGCGTTCTTACGATACAAGAAGCGCAGCAAATGGCGCGTGACCAAGAGCTTGATTTGGTAGAGATTTCGCCCACCGCTACGCCACCGGTGTGTAAGATAATTGATTTTAAGAAATTTTTGTATCAACAAAAAAAGAAACAAAAAGAGCTTAAAGCAAAAACCGCCAAAGTAACAGTAAAAGAAATTCGTTTCGGTCCCAATACTGACGACCATGATTTCAATTTTAAGTTGAATCACGCAGAAAAATTCCTTCAAGAGGGAGCAAAAGTAAAAGCCTACGTGTTTTTCAAAGGACGCTCCATTTTGTTTAAAGACAAAGGGCAAATTATTTTGCTCAGATTAGCGGCAGCACTCGAAGAGGTTGGCAAAGTAGAACAAATGCCAAAACTCGAAGGGAAAAAAATGACGATGTATATTAGTCCGAAAAAGAAAAAATAGTACATTTGCAGCCGCAAAGTATTACGCCGGTGCATAAAGATAATAGATGCTTTATGGCTTTATTAGCTTGAATATCAATGTAATACTTTTCATAATAAATAGCATTATTTGCTTAAAATGTATATTACCCAAACTTTTAAATAGGTACACAATAATAAAGAGATAAAACACAAGTTTTTTCCACCTGTTTAAAAATGTCTAACACATAAAACATTTAGAAATGCCTAAGATGAAAACAAATCCTGGAGCGAAAAAACGTTTCAAGTTAACCGGAACTGGGAAGATTAAGAGGAAGCATGCTTATAAAAGTCATATCTTGACAAAAAAAGAAAAGAAGCGCAAAAGAAATTTGACCTACTTTACAACTGTGCATAAAGCCGATGTAAAGAATATCAAGTCATTACTCGCAATGCGATAGCTTTCAATTGTTTTCAAATTAATTTCAATCACGAACAAAACAAAATTAGCCAAAAGAGTCTTTGAGACCGCTAATTTGTTAAAAACTTTAACGTTATGCCAAGATCGGTAAATGTAGTAGCCGCAAGAAATAGGAGAAGAAAAATCCTCAAACAAGCAAGAGGATATTTCGGACGACGTAAAAATGTTTTCACGGTAGCCAAAAACGCCGTAGAAAAAGGATTACAGTACGCATATCGCGACCGTAGAAATAAAAAACGTAGCTTTCGTGGCTTATGGATTCAGCGTATAAACGCAGGAACTCGCTTGCACGGAATGTCTTACTCGGAATTTATGGGTAAAGTAAATAAAAAAGGTGTCGGTCTAAACAGAAAAGTACTTGCAGACTTAGCAATGAACAATCCAAAAGCTTTTGAAGCAATTGTAAAAGCGGTTAAATAAGGTCTAAGACCTATTTTTTATGAAACGTTTAAGCTGTGAATTAGCAACTTATGTTAATAAAAAGCAGAAGAACTTTTGTAAGAGTACTTAGTACACACATAATTTCTAAAAAAGGGAAGTCTGCTAAAACCAGCTTCCCTTTTTTTGTTTATAAATGCCCTGCACTTTTTAAAATTGAGATAACGATTTACTATTTGACTGAAAATCAGCAACAAACAGCAAATAACAGCAAATAACGGTATATGTTAATTCAGTCTTAGTTCTAAACACTCTTACAAAAGTTCTTCTGCTTTTTATTAACATAAGTTGCTAAAATACAGGCAAGAGTTTTCGTGAAAATGGTTTAACCTTAACTACTTTACTATGAATATCGCAATTGTCGGATACGGAAAAATGGGGCATGCCATTGAACAAATTGCCCAAGAAAGAAATCACAAAATCGTTGCGCGGATTGATGCCGAAATGATGCTTTCGGAAAAAACTAATCTTCTAAAAAAAGCCGATGTAGCCATCGAATTTTCGACACCAGAAACAGCCGTGGCAAATATTTCTGCCTGTCTGAAAGCAGGAGTTCGAGTCGTTTCGGGCACAACAGGTTGGTTGGAGCAACTCGACAAAATAAAAGCACTTTGTAAACAACAAAACTCGGCTTTTTTCTATGCCTCAAACTTTAGTATTGGCGTGAATATTTTTTTTGAGCTAAATAAACAGATGGCAAAAATGTCTCAACATATTGACAATCTGACTGTTGGCGTGAAAGAAACCCATCACATACACAAAAAAGATGCTCCAAGCGGAACAGCGATTACGATTGCAGAAACGATTGCAAAAAATTCCGATTTCGATGGCTGGACAATGGATTCGGAAAACAAAAAAAACAAGATTCCGATACAAGCAATTCGCAAAGACGATATTTTTGGAATCCACGAAGTAAATTTCAATTCGGCTGTCGATAAAATCACGCTTCGGCACGAATCATTGTCACGGCGCGGGTTTGCTCACGGCGCAGTTTTAGCTGCCGAGTTTTTGAACGGACAAACAGGCTATTTTGGCATGAAAGACCTATTGGGACTTTAATTTTTTAGTTTGAGAATAAAGACCAATTAGCCTATACCATTATTTGCTGTTTGTTGCTGATATTCAGTCAAATAGTAAATCGTTGGCTCAATATTAAAAAGTGCAGGGCACTTAGAACGAAGATTAAATTAACCTATACCATTATTTGCTGTTTGTTGCTGATTTTCAGTCAAATAGTAAATCGTTGGCTCAATATTAAAAAGTGCAGGGCACTTAGAA
>JAOZMU010000310.1 GCA_029934165.1 Bacteroidales bacterium | reverse complement strand
TCGAATACGAACACGGCCCATTAACGTAGGATGTTCAGTTTCGATACATTCACCTCCGTATTTTGCATTCTTTCGGATCAGGCTCATATGCAGTAGTCGGTTGGGTTTCGTTCCTCAACCCAATTACGGGACTATGCATTCTGGGCTTTTTTCAATGCCTCGGCGATTGGAAGCGGTGTCTTGAAAGCGATTGGATTACCTCCGTTGATACTGCACTCAATAGGAATTGTTATATGAATTCCTTCAATAAACATCCTCGGTGTCCGAACGTGGGCAGCCCAAAGCATGCATACGCGCTTATCCTCCGGTTTTATCAGCAGGGTATGCAATCTCGGTTGAGGTTTGTGCTTATGTCCTTCGATGTTAATTTGAATTTGAGGCGGTCCGTCCAGAAGTTGAACATTAATATCACCATCGGGATGGAAGCCCCGTAATAAGACTTTTTCATCACCTTTGAGATAAGGTACCTGTAGCCCTGATGAAGCTTCATTAAAAAAACGGGGGTCCGGGCCTCTGTCTGTTAGTTGCTCGTTGAAAATGCTACGGTAATTTTTTGGAAGAATACCCATACGAACTTCGGCGACCGCATCTTCTGGCGCAGGATACCATCCATCTGCTCCTCCGAAAAAAGCACACCGAGGAAAGACATGGCCCTGTTGCCAGTCAAAAATACATGGCAAAGGTTGCAAATGCCACTTGCGCGGGTCACCCGTAATAAGGCGCTCAGGAGTCAAAAGGTCTTCCGGGTCTTCCACATTCGGCAATTCCATACCATCTACATCCTCATGATCTGACAAAACGACGTAACCGGTGCCATACGGGTTGCGAGGATATAAACCCGGATGATCCGCTTGAAGCCGGATCTGTGTGACGAGCGATTGTTCGTTCTCGATAGGAACCCGCCAATCCACTCCGCCATAGGCATTGTAACAAGTAAGGTCAACAGACTCAAAAGGTTCAGGTTCAGAAAATCGTAGTTGCCTGCCGTTGTATAATACAAAACGGTCTCCAAACACCAACGCATGCTTCTCGTATCGTCCTACATGAACGGAAAGAGTCGTGCTTTGAATCGGTCGGCGCATCGGAGCATGCGCTTTTCCTTGCACGACGATATCAGTGGCGAGCTTGTAGGGCCAAAAATCACAGCCTGGCTTCAGTCGCGGGGACTCATTTGGATCAAAAATATTATTGTGCAACGGTTCCGGATCAGTCATCCGTAACATGCCCGCTTGATCAAAAGTGTATGTAATTTTAACCAAAACAAAGGCAATTTGTTCTCCTTTCGGATCAGCCGCCAATCCTAAATGGAAGTCATATAACATGAATTATCCCCCATCTGTTCATCAATATTCTGCAAATAATTTTTGCTCAGGCATCCGAGCGGTTTATTACAATTTGGATCCCCATTGCTGCACTCCATCATTTCCAACTTGGGTTCCGAGGACGTGAAATTCGCCTCCCAATCCTTTTCTATGCCCCCCTTCATCGCTGCCCATATCGTAAGAAAACTCTCCGCCCAACCATGGATTTCCCACGCCCATACTGAATTTGGGATCTCCGGTGAGGGAGGAGATTCCAAAGCCAGTAACTCCGGAAACTAAATTCTTGACCAGATCCTTCGGAGTAAAAAATTTTTCTATGATTGCTTTAGAAACTTTTTGCCCAACTCTTCCACCGAAAAGAGAACCAGCTCTATGCACCGGAAGGCGTCCTATTCTCTTAAAAATATTTCGTAATTCTCTGCCATATTTTTTCGCTCCACCCTTATATCCGATCAATGAAAAGATGAAATCAATTGCCATAGATGTCAAAATGCTCAGGACACCTGCTAATATATCCATCATTGTCATGCCCACATAAACTGAGTTAAGCATGTTGGTGAGCGGTGCTGTCACTGGCAGGCTAATCGGCTCTCCGCAGGTAAGCATCACGAAAGGGGGCCAAACTGAGGCACAACCTGTTGCTGCTTTATCCATTTTCACTTTTGAAGCACTGAACATGATTTTGCGGGAAGAGAATGGCCACATTACAGCATACCATGCATTGACAAACGGAATTGTCACATCTGGAATGAGCGGACCGAGATCATGTCCTTCCTGAGCGATGAACACACCTTTGTGTTTGACTGTTTTTGCCCATTTATTTTTATTAAGAACATATCCTGCTGTCCACATCTGGGTGGCCAACATTTCAATCGCGACAGTGGGTGTTGGACTAGGCATAGGTGGAACAATATACATATGCGAACACGGTAAAATTGGGCTTGTTAAATCCCATATAACATTGACAGGACAGGGTACACTCATTTTCATCTACCTCCTGTTTTTTGAGGATTTTCTGGAGACATCAATACCTTCAAACGAGCAGATCGGGGAACATGCGATTCAAATTCATAATTGAACAATAAGCGATAAACAACATAAAATCGCTTTCTTTCAGGAAGAATTACCAGCGTATCCAGCTTTAACCGTTCCTCCACATGACGCTTGTTAAGAAGAAACTCTGTCCGCACCTGCCAGTCAGGGACTCGAAAATACATTTGTCCGTTCGGTGTCATTCCACGCAACTGAACTTCTGTTAAAGGTGCGATATCCGTTAAGACGAGACTAGGGTGAGCCCTGTGAAAGAGCGAGGGCAGCATTTCAAACTGATTATTATCCGTATATATTGATCGTTGTGCATGGAGAGCCGAAGTCATGGGCAGGGTTGCCCATGATGCCGGAGCCGGACTGTCTTCCCATGATCGGATAAGATGGTCAGGATCTTCTATGTTAGGTAAGACTCGTACCTCTGGCATACGGGGATATCCGCGGAGCGGCTTCAGCATCTTGGCGAGACTTTTTGAATAGAAAATCGCATCAAAACCCTTGCCATCGGGATTGCGTGGATCACTAACAGTAATAAAGGAACCTCTGTCAATTTCGACCTCCGCACTGCCGCCGAAAGCCCTTCCATATATAAGGGGCATAATATCGAAGAGTTTTGGTGACGAAATTTTTTTGCGTTTAACCCACTCCCGATCCCCGAAAATTAGCAGATATCGGGTCAATCTCCCTATCATAAGAGATACGGTCATGTGAGATATAAGCTGATCTTTGGGAGCATAGGCATTGCCAAGGACTATCACATCGATGCCATCGGTTTTGGGAAGATCATCTCGTGGCAAAAGCCCCAACAGAGTCTCCTCATCAGAAGGAAAAATCGGATAGGGATCATCCATGTCGTACTTTGATACACCATCCGGGCCCACATGAAAGGTAGCTTTTGCTACAACCAGACCGATACGTCGTGTGGCACCTTCGACTTTGCCAATAAAAAGTTTTGCTGGTAAAGGAGTTTTATTTACAAATTCCATTGGTATCGTTTCAGTTCAATTGAATGGTTTCGCCTTTGACGATGACATCATCAGTGGCTTTAATATTAACTTCACCTTGCAGTGCTGCCATATCAATACTTTTAGCACTGAAGCAAAGTTTCCCCGGGACTTCAATGTCAATATCTTCATTCATCAACCGTAAGATCGGACCATTTTTACCTTGTCTGACCTCCACCAAGGGCGTTCCGTCAGCGTTCAGGATATGAAGGGCCTCCTGTTTGTTCAACTGAACAGCAGGCCCGGGGACAGGGTCGCGATCCACCTTTTTTTTTATACTGTCCAAAACGCCTACAATAACTGGTTCAGACCAGTTGTTAGGGTAAAAAATGAGCAAATTATCATGGACTTGAGGAGTGACACCATTCAGGCAAGGTAGCCAGTACCGATTTTCCTGCTTTTCTGCGTCCGTCCATTGTACCAGACACCGATTCTTCAAAGTCAGATGCTCACTTTTAACGCAAATACCAATGACCGAAAAAGGGAGCAATGGCTGCCCGATTTCAGGGGCATGTTCGGAGAGGGGATTTTCGGTCTGTTCCTCTTCATTTTGAAAACATTCAGAGGGCTGAGTTTCCGCCAAATGGCCAATCACGAACGCTTCACTTGATCTTTTGGGGAGAGCCAGCAGGATACAATCGTTTTTACGAAGAGTCAATCCCTCAAGAAACCGAACCCGCACAATGTGATCATTGTCGTCTTTATGATTCTGATATCTAACTTCGCATAGCCCCGGATACTCAGAAAGTTCAGGGGAAATACATTTTGCCGGTATAATGCTTTCATGTATTGAAGCCCCTTGCCGGCTTTCAATTATTTCCAAAAGCGTTTGTGGTGCAGAAGGGTCAATTTCGGTTTCCTCTTCCTGATAAGTCAAAATAGTCCTGTTTTTTGTCTGTATCATTTCGATCTCCCTTGGTGACGGTAACATTTTAGCAATTCAATTTGATCTCACTCCCTTTGATCTCTACCGGATTACCTCCGGCCTCCACTTTGATTCCAGAACTGTCTATGGTTATGGTACCGCCTGCGCCATGAATTGTGATTGTTTTGTTCCCTATATCTATATCTGGACTTAATAATACTAATTTTGATTTTCCTTCTGCCTCGAAGTTCGGAGTTCCTGTAATTTTAACCCCTTCACCCGTTCCTTCAATCACAACACCTTTGCTCTCTCCCTTGATCGCAACTCCCTCGCCTTGACCATGCAGTTTTATAGCCTTGTCGGTAGAAGTTGCGCTATAATTCCCTCCGGTAACACTCACAGTTCGGTCTCCAGCCTCTACTGTTAAGCTGGTATCTCCTTTAACGACAACCGATCTCGTGCCCGTCTTAACAGTCAGACTGTCATTCTCTTCTTCAACAGTTGTCGTGCGGTTTTTCTTGATCGTATTGGTTTGATCCTTGCCAACGGTTAGTGACTGATCATTCCCCACTGATGTGGACTGATTATTTCCCACTGAGATAGTCTGATTCGCCTTAACCGTAGTCGTCATGTTATTTTCAACAACTTCGTTCTGATCCTTCTGAGCATGAGTAAAGATTTCCTCCGCCCCCTTCTTATCCTCAAACCGAAACTCATTAAACCCACCCCCGCCGAGAGAAGAA
>JAOZMU010000015.1 GCA_029934165.1 Bacteroidales bacterium | reverse complement strand
ACTAAGTTGTTAATTCACAGCTTAAACGTTTCATAAAAAATAGGTCTTAGACCTTTCTATAAGATTAAACAATTCTTACAAACATAAAAGTTGCGGGAAATTCTGATAGTCAAAACATTACAAAATAAACACTATCAGGCTTAGACTTTACTTATTATTTAACTGCATAAAACATAAACACATGGAAAAAAGACGACCAGGAAAAAGCAAGAGAGAAAAAAGTCCTTTGCCAAACCTCGATGCAATCAAACAACAAATCAATTCGCCTCTAAATTTCAGCAATATATTTGACAAATCTTCTGAGGTTGTCGACGTGCCAGACGGATTTAAATCCGTTAATATTGCTGCCGCAATTATGGAATTCGGAAAACCAATTATAGAGCTTTGCGCAAAATTTTATGATGATATGAATGTCGCCATGAAAATGACAATGGAAATATGGAATTATCTAATAGAAGTTGAAAATGGCAATGTATCGAAAAAACAAGATGTGATAAAATTTATTAGTAGCACTCTAAACTTAAAGAATAAGAAAGCAGAGCAGTTTTTAGACGAAATGAGCGAACGCCGATTATATTTACTTCCGGCAGAAATTCAGCCCAAAATTAAAATGAATATGCTCTTTATGCGTGTTGAAAAAGATGTTGTTATCAAAAAGGTTGATTACAAAAAAAAAGGCTTAAATACTGCTGAAGTTCCTGCCGATGCTCAGGATTTGAAGATTATTAAAGACCTCAAACAGATGGATACCTACATTAAAACCGAAACTGAATACGATGAATGGGAAGAATTTTACTTAGATTTAGAAGATAACTGCATAAATCAGTATAAGAAATGGTTGGTTAAAAAAGGAGCAGAAGGTAGATTTCCGGTAGAAGTTTTTGGTTTTTTTGTATCTATATATATGAATTTTGTATATAGATATGAGCATTCTACAAGAATTGTTATGAAAACCGCTACTTTCAAAAATTTCTCCGAGTTCTTTGAAAGTCATGTCATTAGAAAGGCTATTGTTGAACCAGAAAGTTTTCCGTATTGTCCGACAGCAATAATATATTTTTATACCTACTTGAAGGAGATGAAATATATTACTCAAGGTTCTTATAAAAAAATCATAAAACAACTCGACAAACAGGAAACTAATTTTATCAGAATTATCAAACAAAGAAACTAAATGTCCTGCACTTATCAGTAAATAAAATATTCTTTAATACGTCAGAATATTTTATTTTCGCTGATTATAACGGTTTTTGTTGAAATTGCAATTTGTTGATTTTCAGCTTAGTAAAATGAATTTAATAAAGTAAGCCATTAAAATTCCTAACTAAAACTAAATCAGGCATAAGCAAAATTATTAATTATTAATTTTCCATTACTTAGGCAGACAAAGGTAAAAATATATTGTCTTTTGTTATAGATTACAAACAAAAATGCCGAAAATAAATTAATTTTCTGTTATTTTGATGGACGAATGGCTGTCAGTAACGCATTGAAACATATACTGATATGACTAAAAATATTTGATATTAATCCATAATGTCGCGTAAAAATCACAAAACGCTCGCGTAAGCTAGTGTACAAATATTTTGTCGATGAACCTCCAGAATAAAATTTGCCAAGAACCCGATTTGTTAAAAAGCGTGATAAAATATTTTCGACATTATGAACTTCTTTAGCCGCTTTCAAACAGCGAATTACCCAGTCAATATCCGCCGCCCAACGATATTGCATATCGTATTGTTCCACAATCGCTCGTCGCACGATAAACGACTGGTGTTGCACCACCATTCCTTTGTTCATCTTCTTCCATGTCAGAGCTTTAGGTAGTTTATGTGTCGATAGATTACTTCGCGTGCCAAGCTCTTTTCCTGTTTCGTCCACAAGCATTGTTTCGCCATAAAAAACATCAGCAGTAACATTACGGCTAAAAATCTTTTCGACAGTTTTGTAATTCCAAATTTCATCGCCAGAATTCATAAACCAGATATAATCGCCTGTTGCTAGGGTAATTCCTTTATTCATAGCATCATATAGGTTTTTATCACTCTCGCTTATACATTTATCAATCTGAGTTTCGTAACGCTTCACAATTTCCATTGTTTTGTCTTTTGAAGCTCCATCGACAATAATATATTCTATCTTCCGATAGCTCTGATTTACAATGCTTTGAATTGTTTTTTCAATCTCATTTTCACCGTTATATACCACAGTGATTATACTAATTTTAGGTTTTTTATCATCTGTTAAGTGAATAGATTAAAATAAAAACAGACCATTTTTTGCTGTTTGTTTTTGAATTTCAGTAGAATAAGAATTATTTGGCTCAAAAAAAAGAACTATCTCCTAATAATTTTGCTGCAAGAATAGTTATTTTCGCGACTTAATTAAAAAATTCGGTTTGCATTGAACCAAAAATATAAATTAAAAACAAATAAGTCGGTGGGAATTATTGAAAGACAAACAATACGCGGAACAATTTATACTTATCTTGGAGTTGGTATGGGCTTTATTACCACCGGATTAATATTTCCGCATATATTTTCTCCGGAACAAAACGGACTGTTAAAATTGCTTATATCATATTCTATTCTTTTTACTCAATTTGCATCTCTAGGATTTAATAGTGTTACAACACGTTTTTTTACTTTTTTTAGAGACAAAGAAAAGAAACACAATGGATTTATGGTCATTCTAACCAGCGTTGGAGCAATTGGTTTACTTGCCTCATTGGCACTATTTTTTGCAATAAAACCAATAATAATAGAAAAAAGCATAAAAACATCGCCGTTATTTGTTGAGTATATATACTATGTTTTGCCACTTATTCTATTCTCTCTTATTTTCATTCTGCTCGACAATTATTACACCGTTCTCTTCAACGCAGTCAAAGGGCTGATGTTGAAAGAATTTTTCTTGCGTATTTTTATTTTTGTTTCGACAATCATTTATCTCTTCGATTGGATTGATTTTCAAAGCTTTGTCATTTCATACATCATTTGTTTTGCCTTGCCAAGCATTATGATAACGGTTTCGCTTGCACGTGAAGGACAGCTCTATTTACATCATGTTAAAGGTTTTGTAGATAAGAAGTTAGCACGCTCGATGGCAAGCGTAAGCCTTTTTGGTTTGCTTGGCAGTTTTACGGGGGTTGTAACTTTACAAGTCGATAGTATCATGCTTAGTTCAATGGTAAGTCTCGAAGAAACAGGCATTTATGCAATCACATTTCTTTTTGGCACAATAATTAAAATTCCATCGCGAGCATTGGCAAAAATTTCTTCTGCCATAATTGCCGACTCATGGAAAACCAATAACATAAAGAATATCAAGACAATATACAAAAAAAGCAGCATTGTACAACTTGTCGTTGGCATTTTTATTTTTGCGGGCATTTGGGGCAACATCGACAATATTCTTGAAATACTGCCGCCAGAATACGCAAGCGGACGTTACGTAATTTTCTTTGTCGGTATTGCCAGCCTAATTGAAATGGTGGCAGGTAGCAATGTTTACATAATTTCCACCTCAACAGAATATCGCTATCTGACGTACTTTATGGCTCTTTTCATGGGGTTGGTTGTCCTGACAAACTACCTTTTCATTCCGCAGTGGCAACTTGTTGGAGCAGCATTTGCATCGGCAGTTTCAACACTGATAATCATAACATTAAGATTTATTTTTATTTACAAAAAATTCGGAATGCACCCATTCAATAATAAATTTATCCTTGTTATCTTTGCCGGAATGTTGGCTTATGGCGCATCATATCTAATGCCAAAACTTGGTTATTTGGTCATCGACATAGCTGCTCGTAGTTCAATAATTATCGCTATCTTTGGCACTCTGGTCATCAAACTAAAAATCTCAGAAGACATTAATAACTTGGTGATGAAAGTTTGGACAATCTTCACGGAAAAACTGAAATAGCAAACTCTTTTTAAAAAAATAAATACATGATACAATTTTATTTTTGCGAAAATTTCAAAAAAAACACCAAAAGTAAAGAATTTGAGGATATTGTTTACAATAAATTTGCGGAATATCAAAAACATACCGACTTAACAAACACAGGAAACGTAACATATTTCGGAAAGTTGTGTGTTTTACGCACGTCTAATCCGAACACGAGGACAATTATTGAGCCTCAGAATATTAAGATTGACGGTGATGATGTGCGCATTTTTTTTGTGCGAGATATAATTGCAAACAAACGTTTCGATTACACTTTTGGAAAAGTTGTGTTGCCTCAAATACGAACTGGTGAGTGGCTGAGAAACAATCCTTTATCAGAAAATGACAGAAAAAGTTTTATTACGAAATATAAAAATCAAAAATCAAAAAAAATCAAGAAAAGAGTTCTTCCACCGCAAGAACTTACGGCGTGGTTGGCAGGTTTTGAAATAAAACCAAAAAATGAAATATTTGAAACCGAAGACTGGGTGAAATATGCTTTAAACAGTTCGTTGGCAGACGGAATGACTGATAAATATGTCAACACATTCAGGTTAGTTCTCGAAGAGATAACAACCAGTAACTCAGGTAATACACAGCTCGTTAAGGAGCAATTTGGAATACAAATCAAAAGACATATTAATCATGATATTGGGATACTTTATAGTAAAATAGAAATAGATTTTAATAAAAATGTTTATTTACTATATAACGGAGCGCATATCAAAAAACAGGAAAAACATTGGAAAAAAGCGATAAGCGAAATCAAATTAAATGATATTGAGATTAAAAACAATATTGAGAGTGTTAGTAGAAAAGCGTTTCGGTCATACCCAAAATGGACTGTTGGAAAAGATGAATTGTGGTTTACGATTCAGAAAAGTACCGAGATGAGCAACCTTTCGCTAACGCGTGAGCAGATAGACTTTTTTAACACTTTCAAATTTCCGTATTACATTAATGGACAGGCTGGTAGCGGAAAATCGACAATGCTTTATTATCTGTTTGCAAATACGTATTATTATAAATGTTCGGACGAAATTCAGGACGAAATAATATTTCTCACAGAAAACGAAATACTCTTAGAGCGTACAAAAAATTCGGTTTTTGATTTGCTGACCAACAACCCAGAATTTAGTGGATTGTCCGTGGACCAAAGAAATCAGAGCAAAAAATACTTTAACTCTTTCAAGAGATTTTTAGTAGATATGCTTCCCGAAAATGGCAAACAAGATTTTAAAGAGAATAAATATTTGGATTTTTCAAAATTCAAACAGTTGTATGAAAACTCTTATTTGTCAAAATCTGTTAAAGACGAATATTCGGCAGAGGAATCTTGGTTTACCATAATAACTTATATCTATGGCTACGATTTCGACGACAAAATAACGAGCAAGAATTACATCGACGCGATACCAAATAAATCTCAACGAATTTCTAAAACTAAGTTTATTGGTATAGAAGAAAATATTTTGCCTTTTTATGAAAAACTGATTGAAGAAGAGGGTTATTGGGATAAGCTCAAAATAATACGTCATATTACTAAAAATATTTCTCTAACAAAGAAATATAGTGTTATTATATGCGATGAAGCACAAGATTTTTGTCGCGTAGAATTACGTTTTATTCTCAGATTATCAAAATATTTGGAGTATGATTTGTCTGAAACAGAGCAAGTTCCGATTATTTTTGCCGGCGACCCAAACCAAACCGTAAACCCAACAGGCTTCAGGCAAGGCGAAATGACAAGTATGCTTTATGAAGAATTAAAAGAAATAGCAAAATTCAATTATAACAAAGAAGAGAATATTTATAATCCTTCTTTCAATTATCGGTCGGCTCAACCGGTGGTTTCTGTTGCAAATTTTATGCAGTATCATAGAATGAAAAACCTTGGAATAAAACAAGTAAAACCACAAGAAGCAAAACGCCCAAACTCAAACCTTGACAAAGATTTTAATATTTTCTTAAATTATGAAACCATTGATAATGACACTATTTTAAAACAAGATTTAGTAGAAAAACTAAAATATAAAATTTTCGTCATACCAGTTAATGCACAAGAAAAAGAAGAGTATATTAGTAAACACAATCTATTATCATTAATTGATAAAGTTGAAGTAAAAACATCTGTCGAGGCAAAAGGAGCAGAATATGAGCAAGTTGTGTTGTTTGGTTTTGGCGAGTATTTCTTAGAAAATTTTGAAAGTCTATCAGAAAATAAGTCAGATACAGACGAACTTTTTAAAAGAGGATTCTTTTTCAATAAATTATATGTTGGTTTAACCCGCGCTCAAACAGAGTTAATAATAATTGATAATGAATCGTCAGAAGAATTATTCTGGAAAAAGATTGTAAATAATGTAGAAATATCGACAGAAAAGTGGAAAAATCTTAATAAATTTAAAACAAAAACTATCGAATATGGAACAGAATCAATAAAAAATATCATACAAAGTACACCGGAAGATGCACTGAAAAATGCCGAAAAAGACAAAGAACAAGGTTTATATGATAAAAATCCAGCAAGACTAAAAGTCGCTGCAAATCAATTCTTTAGGGTCGGACAAAAGGAAGAGGGCTACGAGTGTTTGGCTCTATCCGAGGAGATAAAAGAAAATTGGCAAGGTGCGGCAGATTATTATTTGAATAAAATTTTTGAAGTGCCAAAATATGAAGAAGCGGCAATCTGTTTATTCAAAGGACGATTTTTCAACGAGCTGGTTTCGCGCATCGGAAACAACCTGAAAAGCATTGTGCAAGATGTCAGGCTTATTATTTCGCGTATTATTAGTGGCGAAAAGCTTATGACTCAGGATATTGAGATTTTATGGCAAAACAAAAATACATTCGACGAAATTACAAGAAATATAGAATGGCGCGATGAATTAATAAGCCAAATAATTCTCAGTGCAAAAAAAATTGAATTGACCGAGCAAAGAAAAGATTTTGTTCTTGTTATGAAAAGCATTGCAAAATCGGGCGATAGAAGTTTATGGATGGAGGTTGGAAACATCAATTTTGAGTTAAAACAGTACCAAGAAGCTATTGACGCTTGGACAGAAATTGATTATTACGAAACCAACGAAAAATACCACACTGCACAAGTAAATTTGGCAAAATTAAACAAAAATCCGGTAGATACCGTGCTTTGGCTAGATGCGCTTCTGAAATTTAAGCCCCGAAAAGAGAAAAATCAAATTTACACTGAAATTATCAAAATTTATAATCAAAATAAATCTGAAAGTAATGATATTTTTTATTTTCAGATTACTTATAAAGCACTGATAATGAGCCAACCAACCAATCCAAGTTTGATTGATTTAGGAAAATATATTGAGAAGCAATTTGATGACAAACAGGGAGATTTGAAATCTTTTTATGAAAACTTGCTAGATGAAAATAATCTTGATAGCAAGGTTGTTATTTACATTTTAGAGAGATGGATAAAAACGGAATGGAAACTTAAAAAAACAAATAAGGAATTTAATTTAAATAAAATCAATGCTTTTTATGAGAAATTAGCTCAAAAATATGACATAATTTATAGAGCATTTCAGATTGATGAAATAATGAATATTCCTGATTTGCCGTCAGAAATAAAAATTACTCATTCACAACAGTATCAAAACATTACGATACATAATTTCCGCAGGTTTAAACAATTGTCGTTATCAAATACTGGGCAATACAATCTAATTGTTGGTGATAATAATGTTGGAAAAACATCTTTATTAGAAGCGTTATTATTTACTCCAGAAATGAGCAAGTACGTTGAATATCTTGCTTTTGCATTTATTTACAGAAAAAATATTCCGATAAGAATTATTGATAATGAAGAAAACTATCGGATTCCTAATGATTTCTTAATCAACGATTTTGTAAGAAACGATGTAAAAAATAATGAGTTAGAGTTTGAAATAATCGAAAATAGAACCACATGGAATTACAAAGTTAAAACCTCGTCGGAAAAGGAGGTTGTCGAGAAATACGGAAACCGCCCAAACATTGATATTGAGGAGTATATAACAATTATTTCGGACAATTCTCAAGTCGAAATTCTGCACTTGCCATCAATCTCTAAAAAAATTAGTCCAAGCAATATAATAAAAAGTTCACTCATTCCCTTCGGAAAAGGTTTTGGGCAAGATTTGGCATCTGCCTATTACACTGAAATAGAGATTGTTAAATCGAAACGCAACCAGTTTTTAGATGCAATGAAAGTTTTCATTCCGAACATTGAAAGAATAAACGCTAATACAAAAACTGGAGAAATAGATATTGAAGAAACTGGTTTAGAGACATCTGCACCGTTACATCAGTTTGGCGAAGGCGCAAATAAACTGTTTAGAATTTTGGTTCAAATAACACTACAAAACGGCAAACGGCTTCTTATTGATGAGATTGATGCTGGCATTCATTATTCCCACTTTTCGACTTTTTGGAAAACAATACTTACAGTTGCTGAAAAAAACAACGTTCAAATTTTTGCGACAACCCACAATATAGAATGTGTTAATTATTTTGCAGAAATATTGAAAGAGGAAACACACTCTTCTTTTCAAAACAGTTCTAGAATAATCACTCTCAAAAAGTTACCCGATGAAAACATAAAAGCTTTTACTCGTATCTTCAGTGAATTTGAGTACGAACTTGATAATGAGTTTGAAATCAGAGGAGGAGATTTGTAATGGAAAAGTACTTGATTTTTGTTGAAGGAATAGCAGACGTTTATTTTTTACGCGATTTTATCATGTTTCATATCAGCGAGTTAAAATATGAACTTGAAAAAAGGAAGAAAAAAGTTGTTGCGTATAATATTAAAGGTGAAAGTCTGTTAATTAAAATAATTATTGGTGGTGGTTACACTGCGGTAAAAAATGCAAAAGTTCGTTTTGAAACGCATAAAACCGAGGCATATCAAATATTAGTTATCCAAGATGCAGACAATCCACAAAAACAAGAAGGAGGCGTTAGAAACAGAATGCTATACCTTGATGCTGTAAAAAGAGATTTGGAAATTGATTTTGAAACATTCTTATTTCCTGATAATGAGAATGATGGCGACCTAGAAACATTACTTTTAAAAATCATAGATAAAAACAAGTTTGAGAAATCCTTCGAGTGTTATAAAAAATATGTTGATTGCTCAACAAAGTTAGCACAAGAAAATTACAGCGAAGAATTACTCAAAGATAAAAATATTGTTTTCAATTATTTCAGAACATATTATGGCATGAACGGTGCAAGAGAAGAAAATCGTAAATACGAAACGCCATTTTGGGACTTGGCAAGCCCTGAATTAGAGCCATTAAAACTATTTTTCGTGAAAAACATATTGCAGAAAAGAACAGTGTAATTATGAAACTATTAAAAAAAATTATCTGGAGTATTTTACGAGTACTTCGCCTTGCTGTGCCAATTCAGTTGATGCTAAAAAGTGTATTAAAAGAAAATGCTTGGTTTAAGTCTTATTATCAGGAAGTTCCTGTCGATAAAAAGCAGAATCGGAAATTTCATATCATCGTTGTAGATAGTCGCGACCGCATAAACTGCCTGAAGCACGGAATCGAAATGTTGCAACCTGATGGCGTTATTGTTTTCGATAATTCGCATCTCGACATTTACACCGAAGGCATTGAAAATGTGATGTCTAACGAATTTAGGCACATAGATTTTTATGGAACTTTTCCAGTTATGGCTCACGAAAATTATACCTCTATATTTTATAAAAAAACAATTGTTTAGGAATTTAGGTTTATTGCGTTTTATTTAAAATTAACCCATGAAAGTCCTTTTTACGTTTGGCGGATTGCCACACTATTTGGTAAAACTTCTAAATCAGCTTAATACAGTTGAGAATCTTGACGTTATTGTTGCAATTCCCAAAAGTCGCCGCACCTCTACTTTGGGTGCTGGTGTCGAGCAATCGTCCGATAATGTGGGATTTAAAGTCTTTCACCTACCAGAAAAGAAGGCATGGTATAAAAAACCATTTCTTTTTGGTCTCGACAAGTTAATCGCAAATGAAAAACCAAATGTTGTTGTAACCATGTGGCCTTATATTTTTGGTTTTACGTTTTCATTAAAACTGCGTAAATTAATGAAAACCAATGGAATAAAACTTATTATGAAAGAAATTCCGTTTATGGTTCCGCGCTATGATGATGCCGAAAGATATTTCAAAAGTCAGGAGTCGCAACTAAATGAAAACTTAGAAGAGAGAAAAATCGGACTTGCTGCAATGTTGAAGTATAAAATGCTGACAAAAATTCGGAAGCATTATTACACCCAAGTCCTTGATGCTCATGTAAATTACATCAAGGCAGCATACGAAATTCTTGGCAGTTATGGTGTACCAAAAGAGCGCATTTTCATTTCTTATAATTCGCCAGATACCGATGAGATTTTTGCAACAAAAAAGAGAATTGAAGGTTCGGAAACAGAAATTTCTCAATCGCCATATCGCATTTTGCACGTTGGACGTTTAGTTCCTTGGAAACGAGTGGATTTGCTGATAAAAGCATTGGCAAATTTGCTGCCCGATTTTCCTGATACAGAGCTTGTCGTAATTGGTCGAGGACCGCAGCTTGAAGAGTTGCAAAGCCTTGCAAAAGAGCTAAATATAGAACAAAAAGTGCGTTTTGTAGGAGCTGTTTACGAACCCGAAATACTGGGCAAACATTTCCTCGAAAGTGGAATTTATGCGCTTGCAGGCATGGGCGGGCTATCTATCAATGAAGCAATGGCTTACGGAAAACCTGTGGTTTGCTCGGTTTGCGATGGAACAGAAAAAGTACTCGTCCGTGATGGTAAAAATGGCTTTTTTTTCGAGGAGGGAAATTGCAAAAGCCTCACCGAACAATTACGTAAATTACTGTCAGACACAAAGTTAATAACAAAATTTGGACAAGAATCTGAGCGAATTATTCGCGAGGAAATAAATATTGATGTCATGGTTCAGGCATATTTGAGCGCATTCGATTTTGTAACGGATAACCGCTTTGGCTTAAAAAACAACCGATGAAAATATTACTCGTAAGCACAACAGATGTTGGCGGAGGTGCAGCTATTGCCTGTAACCGTCTGATGACGGGGTTTCATGCAGTCGATACGCCCGCAAAAATGTTGGTTCAAGAGCAGCTAAAACCAAATCCGCACGTTGTTTCGACAACCAAAACAAAAATAAAGCAATTGACAAATTTTTATCGTTTTGCTTATGAGCGTTTTTGTTTTTATCGGCACGAGCGTTCAAAAGATGTCCGATTTGCATTTTCGCTTGCCAATACTGGCGAAAATATTTGCAACCATGAATTAGTGCAACAAGCTGATATTGTGAATCTTCATTGGGTAAATCGTGGGTTTATGTCGTTACAAAGTTTGGAGAAGCTTTTTGCCACAAAAAAACCGATTGTCTGGACGCTGCACGATATGTGGGCGTTTACTGGAGGTTGCCATTATACAGGCGATTGCGAGAATTATATGCAAAATTGCGGAAATTGTGCTTTTGTCAAAAATCCAAGCGCAACAGATTTATCCTCAGTGATTTGGAAACGTAAACAAAAATTGTACGAAAATGCAAATATCACTTTTGTAACAAGCAGTAATTGGCTCGCCGAATCTGCACGAAAAAGCGGTTTGTTGAAAAAATTTCGGGTCGAATCTATTCCAATTCCTGTAAATACAACTATCTTTGCACCAATGGATAATGATGGTTTTCGAGAAGAATTGAATTTGCCAAAAAACAAAAAGCTAATTCTTTTTGGTGCTATGAATGTGAATGACACACGCAAAGGTTTCAAATATTTTCGGGAGGCTCTTGATATTTTTGTTGAAAAAAATCCTGAAAAAGCAAAGGAGTCGCACTTAGTTGTTTTCGGCAAATCGCGTCCCGAAACAATTGCCGAGCTTCCGTTTCCGGCTGTAAATCTTGGTTTTATAAACTCAGAAACTCAATTAGCAAAGATTTTTAATGCTGTCGATTTGTTTGTAATTCCATCGTTAGAAGACAATTTACCAAATATCATAATGGAATCGTTGGCATGTGAAACGCCTGTTTTGGCTTTCGAGACTGGCGGTATTCCACAAATGATTGACCATAAAAAAACTGGCTATTTAGCTCAATATAAGTCTTCTAACGATTTATCTAATGGTTTGAAATACTGTTTGTTTGATGCGAATAATGAAGAAATGCGAAAAAATTCGCGCAAAAAAATCATGGAAACATTTTCGGAAAAAATTGTAACAAAAAAATACTTAAAACTCTACAAAGAAATCGTAAATTTGCAGAAGGAAAAATAACCAGTTATCATCTGAATATAATTTTAGAACTATGTATCACAAAGCAATATTCATCGAAAGACTTCGAGGAATATCGAAGATTGAACTATCAGATTTTAAAGATGTTAACCTTTTTGTTGGAAGAAACAATTGCGGTAAAACAACAGTTCTCGAAGCATTATTTATGATTACTGGCTTGTCGAACCCAAAAATCCCGATTACATTGAATCAATTTCGGATAGTCCCTACAAAATAGTGTTGGTCGATGAAAATATGTAGAAATTTACTTTTTAATCGCTTGATTATTAAGTAAAATTTGATTTTGTTTATTTCAAAACAGCCCTGTAACTATTTGATAATCATACCAACACTGTTATGTAAGGACTATCGGATTTTGAGCATCGTAAATTGACCCAATTGAAGAACTTTTTCATTAATTTAATGGCACAGTAATCTCATTACCTATGAAAGAACAATCCAAATGGCAACTTCGTGGCTCGTATGCAACATCAATAGTAAGCATTACTTTAGTTCTTATTATGCTGGGTATCATTGGTTTATTAGCTCTGAATGCTAATAAACTTTCTCAATATTTCAGGGAAAACATAACGCTTACAGTAGTTTTTAAGAAAGAAACAAAAGAGGTTGCAGTTTTCAGGCGACAAAAAATTCTTGATGCAGCAGACTGGGTACAATCTACGAAATATATTTCGGCAGACGAAGCAGCAAAAGAATTGCAAAAAGAACTTGGAGAAGAATTTGTCAACTATCTTGGTTACAATCCTTTACACACATCAATAGAAGTTGTGCTTGCACCAAACTATTCCAATCCGGATAGTATCCAAATGCTTCAAAAACAGCTTGATAATTATTCTGAGATAAAGGAAACACATTTTCAGAAATCGTTAGTAGAGTTTGTAAACACAAATGTACGCAACATTAGTTTGTTGATAATTATTATTGGAGGACTTCTATTTGCAATAGCAATAACGCTTATCAACAACACAATTCGTCTTTCGGTTTATGCCAAAAGATTTGTTATTCGTACCCAACAATTAGTCGGCGCAACAGATGGATTTATTGCGCGTCCGTTTGTAACGACAGGTTTATTACACGGTGGCATCAGCGCGCTTATTGCGATTGGAGCAATCACTGGACTTATGTATGTAGTTAGAAATCAAGTTCCTCAGATTTTATCACTGTTAGATATAATGCTTCTTTTTATGCTAATAATAGTTGTCGGAATGGGATTTGCTGCTCTTGCTGCACGGTTTGCTGTTCGGCGACATCTTTTACAAAGCGAAGATGCGTTATATGGTTAAAAATTAAATAGATAATTGAAAATATTTTATAATATGTCAAAACTTATTGAAAATAATAAAACGCAAGAAAAAGCTATACTAATAGGCGTTATCACTCCTGAGCAAAAAGAGCGAATGGTGGCAGAATATCTTGACGAGTTAGATTTTCTTGCTGACACCGCTGGAGCGATTGTGAAACACCGATTTACGCAAAAATTGGATATGCCAAATCCTCGAACTTTTGTTGGTTCTGGCAAGTTGATAGAAATTGCTAATTATGTTGAAGAGCATGAAATAGATTTAGTGATTTTCGATGATGAACTTTCGCCAACTCAAATGCGAAATATTGAAAAAGAATTGTCGTGTCGAATATTAGACAGAACAAATTTGATTCTTGATATTTTTGCAAAACGTGCGCGTACGGCTCATGCAAAAACGCAAGTCGAACTTGCTCAGTATCAATATCTTTTGCCTCGTTTAACACGCATGTGGACGCACCTTGAACGTCAGCGTGGCGGTATTGGTATGCGTGGTCCGGGCGAAACAGAAATTGAAACCGACAGACGAATTATTCGTGATAAAATTACGAAGTTGAAAAACGATTTAGCAAAAATTGATAAGCAAAAAGCTACACAACGAAAAAACAGAGGAAGGTCTGTTCGTGTTGCTTTAGTTGGATATACTAACGTTGGTAAATCAACGATTATGAATGTGTTAAGCAAATCAGATGTTTTTGCGGAAAACAAACTTTTTGCAACCCTAGATACAACTGTGCGTAAAGTTGTGGTGGGGAATTTGCCGTTCTTGTTGTCTGATACTGTTGGGTTTATCCGCAAATTGCCACATAATTTAGTCGAGTCGTTTAAATCTACTCTCGATGAAGTTCGCGAAGCCGATATTCTGGTTCATGTTGTGGATATTTCGCATCAAGGATTTGAAGACCAAATTCGTATCGTCGAAAGCACATTGCACGAAATTGGCGCAAGAGATAAACCTACTTTTATGGTTTTTAATAAAATTGATGCCTTTTCTTTTGTCCCGAAAGAGGCTGACGATTTAACACCTAAAACCCGCGAAAACATTAGCCTCGAAGAGCTGAAAAATACATGGATTGGAAAGGACAAACGGCCAAGTATTTTCATTTCGGCGAAGAAGAAACATAACATAACCCAGCTTCGGGAAGATTTATATAAAAATGTAAAAGAAGTTCATCAATTGCGTTATCCTTACGATAATTATTTATTTTAACTGTTGAAAGCCTTTTTTTTGGTTTTTTTCACAAAAAAATTTAGCATGATAATTTCAGGAAATATGAAAATGGCAGATGTAATTCATCGGCAACATCAGATTGCAATTGTTCTGAATCGTTTTGGAATTTTGTTAGGTTTGGGCGATAAAACTGTTGAGCAAGTGTGCGTTGCGTGCGAAATTCAGCTTGATTTTTTTCTGGCTATTGTCAATGTTTTTTGCGACAAATCGTACTTTCCGCGCGAAACATTGAAGAATTTTTCGATGAATTTGATTATTGATTATTTGAAAAAATCGCACCATTATTATAACCATACAAAAGTTCCGGCAATCGAAGAGATGATTCAGAAGTTGTGCTGGAAAAATCCGGAAAACGAAACTAATGTAGTTTTAGTAAATAAATTTTGGCTAACTTATAAGGAAGAGTTGCAGACGCACACCGAATATGAGGAGCAAGTAGTTTTTCCGTATATGCTTGGTGTCGAGCGAGTTTTCGAGGGCAGGCATTCCGATTTGTTGCCAAGCAAGTATTCTATTGACGTTTTTGAAGTGGAACATAACGACTTAGAAGAGAAGTTATTTGATTTGAAAAATATTATCATTAAATATCTTCCTCCACCAGAAAACTTCGATTTGTGCAATTCAATTCTTTTTGAGTTATTTCGCTTAGAAAAAGACTTAAATAATCATGCTAGAATTGAAGATAAAGTAATGATTCCAAAGGTCAAAGAAATGGAAAAAACAATCGCCAGACAAAAGAGTTCTAAAAAAGAAAACCAATGACCCGATTTACTTTTATCATATCCGAGTCGTCTCTCATCGCGGCAACGGGCTTGGCTACAATACTAACCAAAGAGCCTGGATTTCAGGTTGTTCGCCTTGTTTCTAATGCAAGAGAAACGGCATTGGCGTTGGCACGAAATAAACCGAATTTTTTAATTTTAAATCCTGATATTTGCAAAACAGAAAAGTCGTTTAATTTAGTTTTATCAAAGCTCGGAAGCGCAAGAGCAATTGCGTTTACAACAAATTATGAACATAAAAAAAGCGTTTTGGACAGTTTTGATGCGAGAATTGATTTTTTTGATGATGATAATCAGATTATCGAAATTGTTAATAGCGTTTTGCGTAAAAAATTTGAACAAAAAAACTATGAGCCAGAAAAAGCATCAGAACTTAGCGAGCGCGAAGTGTCTGTCCTTAAACTAATTGCAACAGGATTGACAAACAAGGAGGTTGGCGAAAAATTATTCATAAGCGAACACACTGCAATAGTTCACCGAAAACATATAACACAAAAATTAGGAATAAAATCGGTTTCGGGTCTAACGGTTTATGCCATAATTAACAAGCTGATTAGGTTAGAAGATGGATTACCATTGAAATAGAACTAATTATTATATGATGTTGCGGTTTTTCAGTAGTATATTTGTTATAGACTGGATTTTTGTTATTAACCCTAAAAACAAATTATTATGAGTTTCAAATTGCGTTATAATTCTCCTGTTGTTTTAACATTTGCGTTAATTTCGACAATTGTATATTTTATCAACGACCCTACTTTGAGCAATTCGGCACAAGGCGGTGCGTTGGTTTCATTAGTCTCATTGCCAAGCGGTTTCGATTTTAGCAGCATAACTAATTATCTTAACCTGATTTTGTATGTTTTTGGGCATAGCTCAATAGACCATCTAATTGGTAATCTGACGTTTATCTTGCTTTTGGGACCAACACTGGAAGAAAAATATGGTAGCAACGATTTGATAATTATGATTATTTTCACCGCAATCGTAACGGGTATTCTGAATATCCTATTTTTTTCTGAGGGACTTTGGGGAGCAAGCGGTATTGTGTTCATGTTCATCATCTTAATATCTTTTGCAAACAACAAACTTGGCGGGATTCCACTTACTTTTGTGCTTATTCTTATACTTTTTGTCGGAAAAGAAGTCATTAAAGGTTTCGAGAGTAACAACATATCCGAGTTTGCTCACATTGCAGGCGGAATAATAGGCAGCGTTTTTGGTTTTATAAGTATGTCTGGCAAAAATACCGAAGAAAATGAGGCGGATAAATACGATATTCTTACATAAAAAGTCCGACAATTTTCGTGCCGAATAACGGTAGCACGCCATTATGAGTTTTCCATTTGAAACAGTTTTCGTGCTTTGGCTTAAACTAATTATAACGTTTTTTGTTGAAAAATGTAAATACGTGAAAAATAGTCTAATCCGTGTTCCAATTTTTGTGATATAGGAACACGGATTTAGATTAAAGCAAATCACAAATAATAATTAACCATTTAAGGTCTTAGTAAAATGAATTTAATAAAGTAAGCCATTAAAATTCCTAACTA
>JAOZMU010000309.1 GCA_029934165.1 Bacteroidales bacterium | reverse complement strand
ACAAATTTTGTCCACGTTTCAGCAGCCGCCAAATATCCGTGTAGTAAAACAATCGGATTTCCTTCTCCAACAGTTTGATAATGAACATCGTTAGTTGTTATTCTAGTACGCGGTGCTTTTCTCATAATTCAAAGATTTTTAATATCTGCACATAATGCTATTCATTTGGAAAAATATTATGTTGATATTCAGGTTAATAACAATTCAAAAAGCAACGAATTTTTTGAACGCATACTTATAAATAATTTACGGAGGAGACAAATTTCAAAGTATCATAATAGAACTTACAGAAATTTACTCAGTTGTAACTCTATGTAAATCAATTAACTTAACTGTCAGGAGCAAAAAAAGACGCATTAATTAATGCGTCTTTTTGTTTAGTGGCGGTCTGGACGAGACTCGAACTCGCGACCACATGCGTGACAGGCACGTATTCTAACCAACTGAACTACCAAACCGTTTTTATTTCAATTGTTCTGCAAAGATAAGGAGTTTTTTCTAATCTCCAAATATTATTCGCAATTTTTTGAAATGAGTAACAATATTAAATAGACATACAAAAATATACGACACTTTTCGAGCTCTCAAGTTATTGTCAGTGTTGCTTGGAGCCACACCGACAATGATGTCAAAATTGTTTGGAGCAAGTTTTGGATTTGATGTTTCTTATTCATACAAAAAACAAAACCTGTATAATTGCTCATGGTTTGTTAATGAAAATTTGTCTGTTTTGTCAAACTGCTTGCTACGAAGTTGTTTAACTAAACCGAAAAGTTTTTATGAACAAACCCTGAAGAAAAATATTTGTAAAAATAAAAATATATTCGCCTGTATATGAGCATTATAGACAATTTGTTCAGTTGCACAGGATTTGTTTATAGAAAAGTTTTAATTATTGAAATACGCCATAAAAGGCAGATAGTCAATAAGTTGTTGTTTCTAACCGCAAATTTACGCTGATTGCTCTTTTCAATATAAAATGATTTTTATTAACAAATCCTGAATGTTCGTATTTTTTGATTATCTTTAGCGTGTTTTTTATTATCATTTCTTTCGATGTGGCTTAAACCCACACTGATAATGGTGTCAAGAGTTTATTTATTGAGCAATGAATTTTTCGACCAACAATATTTAGCGAAATAGTAAATTTAGCAAACGATGAATCAATTATCAAAATTAATTGAGCGGTATATAATTGAAGGTGAGGCATCTGAGCTACTGCGAGAGATTTATAAAAAGGGGAGTAGCTTAGGCAAAAGCAATGCACAGATTGATAAATTGATTGGCGAAACACGAGCTAATTTGTCGGGTTTTGTTGGTAACGATATAGAAAATTTATCTGCCGAATCGGGCTTTGTTTTCCTCGAAAATCCGCAAAAGCAAACATCAAATTTTTTCGTTTCGGTGAAAGCAATGGATGTCAAAGGTGCTATGAGCCAGATATTTGAAGCCAAACTAAATAAGCCCAACGACAGATACCATGGGCAAAAAGTGATTTTGAAAAGAATCCACCATGAGTTTTCGCAAAACCCTAAGTACCAATCTCTTTTTTTAAAAGAATACCAAATAGCAACAGAGTTAGAGCATAATAATATTGTCAAAGTCCTCGGCAAAGGCAAAGATGACGAAGGACTATTTTATTACATGAATTTCATTGATGGACGAACATTAACAAGCATAATTAACAATGAAATAAAAAAAGATAATGGGTTGATATTGTATGTCTTACGGCAAGTTTTGAGCGCGCTTTCGTATGCACACAAAAAGCAAATTTTTCATCGCGATTTGAAACCAGACAACATTCTTGTAACATACAAAGGAGACAACGCCCGCATTATTGATTTTGGGCTTGCGGCTGCCGATAGTTTTGATGAATATGTTCGCCAAGCAGGTACGCCAAGATACGCCGCCCCAGAGCAAATGCAGGAGGATAGCCAAACAGACCAACGCTCTGATATTTACTCGTTTGGACTAATTATGCTCGAAATGTTTACGGGGCAGGTCGAAAACATCGAACACCCGAAACAGAAAAGCGTAAAATACAAAAAAATCATTCGTAAATGTACGCAACAGAATCCGAACAATCGCTACCATTCTGCTGATGAAATTTTGCGAGATTTGTCGCGACCATACTTCACCTTCATAAACATAAAATATTATCTGGCGGCGATAGCGACAATTGTGGCACTATCTTTTCTTGTTATTTTTCTTGTAATTCCGAGTTGGAAAAGCACCGAAACGCCTATTAATGAGGATACAACAACAATTGTGGACGAACCACAAAAAGACCCACAAAAAGATTTAATTAATGAATTGGAAGACCGTTTTTCAAAAATAATTCGCAACGAATACAATGTTGGCAGCGAACAAATGAGACTAACTTTGAGCTACTTCGAGTCGCCAAAAACGCCGGTAATAATACTCAATAGTAGTAACGATATTAAAAACGTAATGTCTGTAAGCAAATTTTTGGAAACAGAGCTAAAATTTTTGAAAAAACACCGAGTTTCAGTTGTACCACCAATAAAAACAAATGCAGACGGAAAAATTACGGAGCTGACAGTTAAGCAATTATAACCACTCTTAGAACAAAGATTAAATTAATCAATACCACTTTGCTGTTTGTTGCTAATTCGCAGCTTAAACGTTTCATAAAAAATATGTCTAAGACCTATAAAAGATATAACAGACCTATGAAAATTACTTTTACTGTTACCAAACTGCCAGAAAACACACCAACACACGATAATATTTATGTTTCTGGTTCATTCAATGGCTGGTTTCCCGATTCGTCAAAATTCCAACTTCTTCGTCAAAAGAACGGAACTTTTGAGTTGACAATTGATTTACCAAAAAAAGAATTTGAGTATAAATTCACACGCGGAAGCTGGAATAATAGCGAATGTACATTAAATTGTACTCATCTGGCAAACAGAACTTTTGAAATTCTCGACGAAAAAATTTTGGAGTGCAAAATCGAAGCATGGGAAGATATTTGCAAGCCATTCACCGCATCAGAAAATGTAACACTCCTGTCCGAAAAGTTTTTTATGCCTCAATTACAAAGATATAGAGCCATTTGGATTTATTTGCCGCCAGATTATCAGGAAACAAAAACACGCTATCCAGTGTTATATATGCACGACGGACAAAATTTATTCAATGACAAAACTGCAAATTTAGTTGAGTGGCAAGTAGATAAAACACTTAACAATTTATACTATTCTGGTTTTGGTGGCTGCATAGTTGTAGGCATTGAGAATGACGAAGCCCTCCGAAAACAAGAATATCTACCATGGACAGACGATGATTTGAACAATGAAGATGCAGATGGATACGCAAAATTCATAGTCGAGACGCTGAAACCCTACGTAGATGCAAATTTTCGGACTAATGCAGCGCGCGAAGCAACCGGAATATTAGGTAGTTCTTTCGGCGCATTAATCTCATTCTATGTTGGATTAAAATACCAAAATACTTTCAGTCGAATCGGATTATTTTCGCCATCATTTTGGATAACAAATAAAATTACTGATTTCATCGAAGACAACCCGAAAAAAGAAACGATGCGAATATTTTTTCTCGTTGGAGGCAAAGAAAGAGCGCGCATGACTAAAGACGCTCAAGATGTTTATAATAAGCTGTTTATAACAGGATTCGACAAAAAAAACCTTCGACTTGCTGTCAGACCCAAAGGCGAACATAACGAATTTTTCTGGCGTAATGAATTTTCACAAGCCTTCAAATGGATGTTTAGTAATGGAAAATTAATAATTAATAATTAATAATTTTGCTTACGCCTGATTTAGTTTTAGTTAGGAATTTTAATGGCTTACTTTATTAAATTCATTTTACTTAGCGAATTTGTTTTCTTTTTTTTACTTTAAGTGTCCTGCACTTTTTAATATTAAGACAATGATTTACTATTTGACTGAAAATCAGCAACAAACAGCAAATAATGGTATAAGTTAATTTAATCTTTGTTCTAATCCAGTTATTTTCTTAAATTTACATATTAATCACTAAACTTAATAATTATGAAAAAACTTGCAACACTATTATTTCTTGGTATTTTTATCTTCTCGGCAGCTTTCAATGCAATAGCTCAAGAAGAAGAAGACGTACTTTTGCTTGGTGCCGATTTCAATAGCCGATACATTTGGCGTGGAGCCAGTTTTGCAACCTCCGCACCTGTGATACAGCCGTTTATGGAAGTCGCTATCGGTAGCAAATTGGTAATCGGCGCACTGGGAACAGCCTCAATAGGCACTTCACCAGGTTTGCACGAAGTAGATTTATTCCTCCGTTTTACCCCCATTGAAATGATTGAACTAACTGTGTTAGACTATTTTATATATGGAGAAGACGGAGAAGGCGTAGATTATTTTGATTGGAACGACACCACCACTCTTCATATACTAGAAGCTATCTTAAAAATTAATGCTCCGAGTGACATACCAATGTATTTAACATTTGCTATGAATTTATACGGAGCAGACGTACGCAACAAAGACAATGATATAGTAATGTCGAAATATTTAGAACTAGGCTACGAAAACAAAATCGGCAATTACGATTTTAGTGCTTTCGTAGGTATGGCACTCGACAACCCAGACGAAGGCACAGGAGCAGGTTTTTACGGACAAAAAAACTTAGGCATTGTAAACTTAGGTGTAAAAATGTCGAAAGCAATTAAAATCACAGACAATTTTTCGTTGCCAGTAAGCGGTTCTGTAATTGTTAACCCAGAAACAAAAGGAGCATATTTTGTATTTGGAATATCGCTGTAAAAAAACCTTACTACTTACGCAAAGCTCGGAAATCTATTTTTGGTTTCTGAGCTTTTTTTGTAAAAACAAGCCCTAATTTTAAATAAATTCAATATTTTTTCAATTTAGCAGAAAAACATTATTTTTGCTCAGGTTAATTATTTAACCTAAGTAAGCACTCATACAAAAGTTTTTACTTATTTGCATGTCTGTAATTTGCTGA
>JAOZMU010000308.1 GCA_029934165.1 Bacteroidales bacterium | reverse complement strand
AAACGCAAGCCACGAGGCAACTACAAGCGAAAAGCCCGAAGCCGCCCATAAAAAACCCATAAGAATATTTTCTTTCAGTGTGAATTGATTTTTTATGAACAAACCCTGTATTCCAAATTGGATTCTTATATTCCAAATATTTTTTGCTTTTTCAAAAGAAAACATTTTGGCATGATAAACGTTTCCTGTTATATTTGCACAAACTTAAAAATAAGTAGTTGTGGCAAAAAAAGTAGTGAAAACCCCTTTAATGCTTCAGTATAATGCTATTAAGGCAAAACATCCTGATGCAATTCTTCTTTTTCGCGTAGGCGATTTTTACGAAACTTTTTCCGATGATGCCATTAAAGCATCTGCCATTCTCGGAATAACACTTACCAAAAGAGCCAATGGTTCAGCGTCTTATGTCGAGCTTGCTGGTTTTCCGTACCACTCATTAGATACTTATTTGCCAAAACTTGTCCGAGCAGGGCAGCGTGTAGCAATTTGCGAACAATTGGAAGACCCAAAAAAAACCAAGAAAATCGTAAAACGTGGTGTTACAGAGCTTGTTACACCAGGCATAACAACCAGCGACAAAGTTCTCGAACACAAAGAAAACAACTACCTATCCTGCGTACATCTTTCAAAAAACATTTCGGGCGTAGCATTTCTCGACCTTTCGACAGGTGAATTTTATACAACTCAAGGCTCTTCGGATTACATTGACAAACTGCTTAACAGCTTTGCACCCAAGGAAGTACTCTTTGAAAGGAGTAAACAAAATGCCTTCAAAGAAACGTTTGGAACTCGTTTTTATACTTATCCTTTAGAGGATTGGGTATTTACACCCGAAACTGCGCGGGAAAGACTCCTTAAACAATTTGACACCAACTCTTTAAAAGGATTTGGGATTCACGATTTACCTGTGGGTGTTACTGCTGCTGGCGCAATTTTACAATATCTCGATTTAACTCATCACGACAGAACAAATCATATTACTCGTTTATCGCGAATTGACGAGGGACTTTATGTGTGGCTAGATAAATTTACGATACGTAACCTTGAGCTTTTCAATACCATAAACAATGACGGAAAAACACTCTTCAATGTCTTAGATAAAACAATTTCGCCAATGGGTGCGCGAATGCTAAAACGCTGGATTGCTTTACCTTTGAAAAATGTCGTCCCAATAAATAATCGTCTGAATGGAGTATCATATTTTGTGCAAAACTCTGAGTTAAAAGAACATATCCAAGATAAAATTAGCAATATTGGAGATTTGGAACGCCTTGTTTCAAAAGTGGCTCTTATGCGTATCACACCCCGCGAGGTTTTGCAAGTAAAAAATGCTTTGGCAGCAATAACACCCATCAAAATTGCATGTAGCGAATCTACCGATAGTTTTTTGTATAATTTAGCAGAACAGCTAAATCCGTGTTCTTCGGTTTACGAACGCATTGATAAAGAACTCAATAACGAACCGCCAGCACAAATACAAAAAGGAAATGTTATAGCAAAAGGCGTGTCGCAAGAATTGGACGAATTACGAGAATTAGCGTATTCTGGTAAAGATTATCTCGCCAAAATGCAAGAAAAAGAGGCAAAAGTAACAGGAATTTCCTCTCTGAAAATCAGCTTTAACAATGTTTTTGGGTATTATTTCGAGGTTAGAAACACATACAAAAATCGTGTGCCTGATACATGGATACGAAAACAAACTCTAGTAAGTGCCGAACGTTATATTAATGAGGAGCTTAAAGAGTATGAAGGGAAAATTTTAGGAGCCGAAGAAAAAATCCAAGAACTCGAAGTAAAACTATTTAATGACTTGGTACACAGTCTGAATGAGTTTATTCCGGCATTGCAACTCAATGCGTCTCTGATTGCTCAGTTCGATTGCTTACTGTCCTTTGCAACCATTGCTATCGAAAACAACTACGTAAAGGCTGTCGTCTCTGATAATACCGACATAAATATTAAACAAGGAAGACACCCTGTTATTGAAAAGCAGCTTCCGGTTGGCGAAGAATATATTGCTAATGATGTTTTCTTAGATACTAAAAGTCAGCAAGTTATTGTTATTACTGGACCTAATATGTCGGGAAAATCGGCACTTCTGCGACAAACCGCCTTAATTGTCCTAATGGCTCAAATAGGTTCGTTTGTACCTGCCAAAAGTGCTGAAATAGGCATAGTTGACAAAATTTTCACCAGAGTTGGAGCATCTGACAATATTTCGTCTGGCGAATCGACTTTCATGGTCGAGATGAACGAAGCCGCAAGCATTTTGAATAACCTTTCGGAGCGTAGCCTGATTTTGTTTGATGAGCTTGGACGTGGTACAAGTACGTACGATGGAATTTCCATAGCTTGGGCAATTGTAGAGCATATTCATAATCAAAAAAAATATAAGGCAAAGACCTTATTTGCAACACATTATCACGAACTGAATGAGATGGAAAAATCGTTCAAGCGCATAAAAAACTATAATGTTTCTGTAAAAGAAATTGGCAGTAAAATAGTATTTTTACGTAAACTTGAGCGTGGTGGTAGCGAACACAGTTTTGGTATCCATGTTGCACGAATGGCCGGAATGCCACAAAGTGTTGTCAATCGGTCGAATGAGATTTTGCAACAGCTTGAACAAGGCGAAAGTAGAAGCAATTTATCCGAACCAATTAAAAAAGCAAAGACAAAATCTAAGAAACAAGCTGACGGTTATCAATTAAGTATTTTCCAGCTCGACGACCCAGTTTTGAGCCAAATTAGGGACGAAATTAAAACTATCGACATAAATAATTTGACACCAATTGAGGCTCTTAATAAACTAAGCGAAATAAAACGAATTACTGGCGTATAATATTTCTATTTAACTATTTCTATTCATTCTATTTAAAACTAAAATTATGTTAGGAAGTATAATCCGAGAAAATATTTTGATTAGCATAATATTACTTACAGCAGTGGCTTTGCGTTTTTACGATTTTTGGAATCTTCCTTTTACTCACGATGAGTTAAGTGCAATATTTCGGACAAGATTTAGCGGTTTTTCGGAATTGATAACAAATGGCGTGTTACCTGATGGACATCCTGCTGGAATACAGGCTTTTATGTATTGGATTGTGAATGTTTTTGGCGAAAATGAGATTGCCATTAAACTACCATTCTTACTTTTTGGCACACTAAGTATATACGTTTTATGGCGTATTGCTCAAATGTGGTTCAACCAAACAGTCGCACTAATCAGTGCTTCTTTTTTGGCTGTGATGCAATATTTTGTCATGTATAGTCAAATTGCTCGACCGTATATTAGCGGAGTGTTTTTTGTTCTACTTACAGCTTTTTTTATAACAAAAATTGCCTTATCGGATAAGGTAAAACGAACAACTTACATCTATTTTGTTATATCTGCAACTTTGTGTGCTTACAACCACTATTTTAGCTCATTAACAGCATTTATAATAGGGGGCAGCGGATTGTTGCTGATTCCAAAGAAAAGGCTTTTACCATTTATTGGAGCTTCGGTTGCCACACTTCTTTTGTTTCTTCCGCATATAAAAATAACGCTACATCAATTAACTCATAACAAACTTTCATGGCTAAGTTCGCCAAATGGAGATTTTTTCTACAACTTCACTAAATACTCATTTCATTTCTCGTATTGGTTTGGCGGTGTTGCTGCGGCTCTTGCAGCTCTTGGTGTATTTTTCGCTCTGAAAAGAAAAAAATTAGCTTTAAAAAGAATACTAATACTTGCCGTATGGTTTTTCTTGGTGTTTTTTACAGGCTATTATTACTCAGTTACATACAATCCAATTTTACAAATTTCCACCCTCATATTTGTATTTCCATTTTTAATAATGGCAGGATTCGGATTTTTTCCACGTATGAGCAATTATTTCAATACTTTAGCTGTTTTTGCAGTGCTAATTTCTGGAACAGTTACACTTGCAAATTCAAGAAATCACTACGAGATTTTTTACGAGTCGCCCTACGAAGAATCTATTAAAGAATCGTCCAACATAGCCAAACAGGTTGAAGCTAAAAACGTTACGTTGATTATAGATATGCCCAAAAATATCTTTAATTTCTATGCCAACGGACTGACAAATTTTGACACGACAAAAATTTTTCAATTTTCAGACTATTCAACGCCGTTAGAATTTGAAAAAATGCTCTCAGAAATTGAAACAGAATATTGCATTTTTATTCGTGCAGGTGGCTGCGATGCAAGCGCAATTTGGCAAATAAAAAATAAATTCCCAATCAATTATTCGCACAAATTTTACTTCACAGGTGAGATGTATTTTTTTTCAAAAACAACTTACCCTCAAAATCCAAATTCACTGTTTGCGAAAAAATACTCATACGGATTCGATAAAAATGAAATAAAATTCGGAAACTACGAAAAAAACAAATTACATAAAGATTCAATCTCAAATTATGGAAATATCGCATTGATTGACAGCTCAGTGCAATACTCTCCTGCCATTGAAATAGACCTTGATACAATTTCAATTACACCAAATGACATCATTCATATTTCAGCAAAAATACTACTTTTCGATTCCTCCGACAAATTATTACTAGCATCTCAAATAAAATTTGATGATGACACAGAATTTTGGCGTGCCATAAATAGCGAAAACTTTATTACATCTTCAGGAAAATGGCAAAATATTAATTTAGCTATTCCTTTAGCTAGCTTATCATTAGACAAAAATAATATATTAAAAATATTTGTTTGGAACAAATATAAATCAAAATTCGTCATCAATAATATCACTATTGAAACTCAAAGAGGGAATACAAAATTATACGGGCTTTTTGAGCCAATAATAACTAAATTTAATAACTAAATCACCTAAGTAAAATGAATTTAATAAAGTAAACCATTAAAATTCCTAACTAAAACTAAATCAGGCGTAAGCAAAATTAATAATTATTAATTTTCCATTACTTATTAGACTTTGGACAAAAAAGTAATTTGATTTGAAACACAATATTTTGTATATTA
>JAOZMU010000307.1 GCA_029934165.1 Bacteroidales bacterium | reverse complement strand
GCCAAAAACGCAAGCCACGAGGCAACTACAAGCGAAAAGCCCGATAAGCCGCCCCAAAAAATATTTTTTTTATGCCCAAATCTTGTATCATAAATTAAAGCATATTTTTTGTATCAAAATTTACACATGGCAATAATGCCAAGCACAAAATTTTTCGTTGCAATTTTTACAGTTGTCAATACCAGTCGATGTTTTATGAAGGCATGGCACATAAAAAAACCGTCAAATATAAAACTCTATTCGGCTTTTTCGGATATATTTTGTTCATAATTACGCGAAAAGTTTATCAGCCTATCAACAACGCCTTGTCTTGGTTGCGTCTCTGCCAATGCGAGCATTTCCAATATCTCGTCTGTAATTTGAGAATCATCTACATACTCGTTAACTTCTTTTACATCAAGAACTTCTACTTGATTATTCTTCAGATTGCTCATAGTATAATTATTAATCGTTTCTTAATTTATGTGCAACATAAGCTCTTAGTAATGGAAAATTAATAATTAATAATTTTGCTTACGCCTGATTTAGTTTTAGTTAGGAATTTTAATGGCTTACTTTATTAAATTCATTTTACTTACACTTTTTATTAACACAAATTGCCAATAAATATGTGCGCAAAGATAATCGAAACTTTCATCGCTGTTATTGTCTTGAAAATCAAGATAATACTTTTCATAATAAATAGCACTTTATGCTTAGAAAGCCAGATATTTTCGTAAAAAATAGGTCTGAGACCTTACTTTCATAGATAACGAAATTTAACAATAATTTATTACCATTTTAATAGCTATAAATCAATTTTTATTTTATATAATGCTCGCTTAAATGTGCATTTTCGTAACATTTTCAGAAACGCCCGAAATAAAATATTATTGCACGGAAAAACTAATATCCGCATAAAACTGTTCGAGTCTTGCAATATTGAAACAAAGACACAAATAGCTTATACCAATATTTGCTATTTGTTACTGTTTCTCAGTTAAATAAGTAGGTGCATAAAAACATACAACACTTTTCGGGTGTTATAAACTTGAGTATCAATTATTTTTGCGCACCAACTTATTACTGCTTTTACTTATAATTACTAATAGAATTGTCATTAAAATGCGTAAATATAAAAAAAGAAAAATTTGGTTTAGTATATTATTTTGCCTAATTATTATTTACTGGTGGATTTTACCCAAAACTCTATTTGAGAAACCGATAAGCACAATTCTCACATCTAAATCTGGCGAATTGCTTGGTGCAAGCATAGCTGTAGATGGGCAATGGCGATTCCCTCATAATGAGTATGTTCCAGACAAATTTCGGAAAGCAATATTAACATTTGAAGACAAGCGTTTTGGCTATCATTGGGGTTTCGACGCGCTTGCATTTGGGCGAGCAATTGGTCAGAATATATCTGCTGGCGAGATAGTTAGCGGTGGCAGCACCATAACTATGCAGGTAATTCGGCTTTCGAGAAATAAAAGTAGAACTGTGCTCGAAAAAATGGTTGAAATCGTACTCGCCACGCGTTTTGAGTTTTCGTACAGCAAAGATGAGATTTTGGCTTTATACGCATCTAATGCACCTTTTGGTGGTAACGTAGTTGGGTTAGATGCAGCCTCTTGGCGGTATTTTGGTAGGAGTCCGGATAAATTATCATGGGCAGAAAATGCTCTGCTTGCAGTTTTACCCAATAATCCTGCTCTTATTCATCCAGGACGAAACAGGAAAAGACTATTAAATAAACGAAATCGTCTGCTGAAGCAATTATTTGACGAAAAAATTATCGACAATGAAACTTACGAATTATCATTAGATGAGCCAATTCCTGAGAAGCCACAGCCATTTCCTCAATATGCTCCTCATTTGCTGGCTAGGATAAAAAAGGAGCTTTCGGTGAAACAACGGCAAGCAAAATTACGTACTACCATAGATGTTGAATTACAAAAAAAAGTTTCGCGTCTTATTGCTATGCACAATAAAATCCTATCTGCAAAGCAAATACACAATCTTGCCGTTCTTGTTCTTGATGTAAAAAGCGGCAATGCAATTGTTTACGCTGGCAATACTCACCATAAACATAAAATTCATCAAAACGATGTAGATATTATCGTTGCTCCACGCAGCACGGGAAGTATTTTGAAGCCATTTTTATACGCTGCAATGCTTACAGAAGGTTCAATTCTGCCTAACGCTTTAGTGCCAGATATTCCGATACAGCTTGGCGGTTATTCACCACAGAACTACAATCGCGGTTATGACGGAGCTGTGCCTGCAAAAAATGCTTTGGCACGCTCACTTAACATACCGATTGTCAAGATGTTACAGAAATATGGCGTGCCAAAATTTCATCATTTACTCCAAAAAATCGGTCTCACGACAATCAATAAACCACCAGACCATTATGGTTTGTCAATTATATTAGGCGGATGCGAAGGAACGCTTTGGGACATCTGTGGAGCGTATGCTTCGATGGCAAGAACTTTAAATAACTATTCAATACTAGGCGGAAAATATAGCAATACGGATTATCACGAAGCGCGGTACATGAAAACTGACAAAAAGCCACCACAAATCGAAGATGCTTCTTCTCTTAGTGCTGGAGCAATTTATTTGATGTTTAAGGCTTTATTAAAAGTTGAACGTCCTGATTCTGAGAGTAATTGGGAGTTTTTTTCATCGTCAAAAAAAATCTCATGGAAAACAGGAACAAGTTTTGGTTTTAGAGATGCTTGGTCTGTCGGAATTACGCCAAAATACGTTGTTGGTGTTTGGGTTGGCAATGCCGATGGAGAGGGTCGTCCAGATTTAGTTGGAATAAGAGCTGCTGCTCCAGTTCTTTTTGATGTTTTTGATATTCTTCCAGATGAATCGAAGTGGTTTGAAAAGCCTTATGATGACTTGCTTCCGACAAAAACCTGCCGTCAGAGTGGATTCCTTATGAGCCTTAATTGTCCTGATACTGTGATGGTTGACGCTCCTAATAATGCTCAACGTTTTGATGTTTGTCCATATCACAAAGTTGTGCATTTGGACGCGACAGAATCTTGGCAAGTGCATTCCGATTGTGAGTCATCGGCAAATATGAGGCATAAGAAATGGTTTGTACTTCCTGCCGCCATCGAATGGTTTTATAAGAACAAACATTCTGATTATCATGCGCTTCCACCGTTTCGGAACGATTGTATGAAAAACATTGGCAGACGCACAAAATCAATGCAATTAATTTATCCGCAAATTTATTCTAAAATACTAATTCCTAAGGATTTAGACGAAAAAAGTAGCGATGTTATTTTCGAAGTCGCACACCGCACCCGCGAAGTATCAATATACTGGCATATTGATGATAAATACATCGCTACTACGCAAATTTTCCATCAATTGGCTATTGCTCCCCATATTGGTAAACACAACTTGACTTTAATTGATGAAAATGGCGAAGTGTTATCGTTAGAATTTGAAATTGTGGGTAGTGAATAAGGTGCGGATAAAATCGTTTAATTCTCAACCAAAATCGTCGTAAACATCTTTCAGTTGGTCGAGATAAATTGTCAATTCATTGGATTTTTGGTGGAAATCTTCGATAAAGTTCTTACGAATTTCATCAGAAACAATGCCTTCAAACTTTATTAGGTTGAGTTTTATATCTTTAAGCGACATTACTGTTGAGTTCAATCGTAACCGATTCATCTCGATTTGTTCCGAAACTTCTCGATATACTTGCCTGTGTTTCTGATATTTATCTATTGTTAATTGATATTCGGTTTCAAGGCTACGATTGGTGGTTTCGGTTAGTTTTGTTTTTAGCTCAATAATCAAATCATCAATTTCTGTAATCGACTGTTTATTAACTAATTTGCGCAATTTTTTGTCTCTTGCTATCAGTTGTTTCGTCTGATTTACGTATTTATCAACCAGCGGGTTAATATCTGAAATAATTGAAGCGTCAAATGCGTTGTTATCAGCTATTTGAGTAATAATCATCTGTTTCAATTGAAGAACTTCTTGCCACAAACCATCGTGCTGCTCGACAATTTTTTTCTCCTGTTTTTTCTTGCTATATTTATTTCGATATCCAGAATAATCGTTACCTTTTTCTGCTAATAAAAACAGATATTCTTTTCGGATTGCGATAGAATAAACGATGGAAGTCGCCCATGAAATTAGGAACAAAACAACGCCAATATTTGCAAGAAAAGTATCTTTATTAGCAGGGTTGGTAATTACGCTCATAAAAAACACTATCGGCGCAGCAAGAACTATCCCAATAATTATCCATTTTCGCTTTTTTACGACAAGACCTGGTATTAAAACGCCCATAAAAAAAACCATGAAAAGTAATGACAATACGATATGCCATGAGTTTAATATTTTCCAACTATTTGATTTAGATTCTATTCCAGTCATTTTAAAAAAAATAAATTTTTTATTGTTTATCTGTTTGTTTAGTGAAAAATTAAAAATAAACTAATCCAAAAAATCTGTATTTGTCTGATTTTAAATATAGATTTTATTTATTAATTTTGTAGTGAACAAAAGTAAGAAATAAATGGTTAAGACAAATAGCCGAAAGCTATCCTTATCTATTTGTGCATTGGAAGTACGGCTGGAAACCATAGTACTTACTTCGTCTAATCTGGAGGAGCCGTATGAGCCGAGAGGTTCACGTGCGTGCCTGTGAGAGGTTTCGTGGTGAAAACTCGCTACCTACTCGAATAAAAATCATTTTGTTTGTTCTCAAAATTCCCGATTTTAAACACAGAAATCAACTCTTTTAACTGCTCGGCTTGTGCTGATAATTCTTCCGCCGATGCCGACATTTCTTCGGCTGATGCTGAATTTTCATTTGTTATCTCCGTTAATTGTTGAACAGAAATATTAATATTCTCAACTCCGCTTTGTTGTTCTTTTCCTGCTGAAACAATGTTTTTTACAAGTTCTGCACTTCTTATTATTTCGGGAATTACAGACTTTAATTTTTCACCTGCAATTCTTGAAATATCTTGTCCGTT
>JAOZMU010000306.1 GCA_029934165.1 Bacteroidales bacterium | reverse complement strand
GCCAACTTCGGCAAGCTACCGCTACAATCCCTGCCGCAAAACGCCTTTGTAGCAAGCGATTTAACAAAACAAACAAATTTTTATGAACAAGCCATGATTAATAATAATATTTAAGGTCTAAGTGTTGCTTACGCAATTTTGTAAAACTCGAACTATCAGCAAATTACAGACATGCAATTCTGTAAAAACTTTTGTATGAGTGCTTAGTTGTTATTGTCAGTGTTGGCTTGAAGCCATACCGACAGTAATTTGAGTTTTAGTTTCGTGTTACGGAAAAAATAATTATTTTCGTTTTTGTGCAAAAAAACAAAAACTTAGATAAGAAATAATACCAATTATGAAAATAAGGGAAATTACGCAAAGTCTTGAAGAGTTTGCTCCGCTGGCATTTCAAGAATCGTATGATAACGCAGGGTTATTGGTAGGGTCGCCGCAACAAACCATTGATGGTGTATTGCTGACGTTAGATGTTACGGAAGATGTTGTTGATGAAGCAATTAGAAAAAAAGCTGGTTTGATTGTTGCTCATCATCCAGTTATTTTTGGTGGCGTAAAACGCTTGACAGGAAGCAATTACGTTGAGCGAATTTTGATTAAAGCAATAAAAAATGACATTGCAATTTATGCCTCACACACAAACATAGATTCTGTGCCAAATGGTGTCAATGGGCGAATAGCTCAAAAGATTGGACTTAAAGACGTTAAGATTCTTGCACCAAAAGAAAACGTGCTTCGGAAACTTGTAACATTCGTGCCAGAAGCGCATGCAGAAAAAGTCCGAACCGCCCTATTTGAAGCTGGTGCGGGGCAAATTGGCAATTACGATTCTTGTAGCTACAACTCAAAAGGCGATGGCACTTTTCGGGCTTCCGAAAAATCAAAACCATTTGTTGGCGAAAAAGGGAAAATACATACAGAAAAAGAAATTCGTATTGAAACAATATTTCCGCAGCATGTTCAAAATCAGGTCATTACATCACTAAAAACTTCTCACCCTTACGAGGAAGTAGCCTATGATATTTATTCCATCAATAACCAATTTGAACAAGCCGGAAGTGGAATTATTGGAACTCTTGAAAAGCCTGAAGATGAGCTTATTTTTCTTGAAAGACTAAAGAAAACATTTGATACAAAGGCAATTAGACACACCTCATTACTCGAAAAACCAATTTCAAAAGTTGCAATTTGTGGCGGTGCAGGAAGTTTTTTACTCAGGAATGCGATGTCAAAAAAAGCCGATATTTTTATTAGTAGCGATTTCAAATATCATCAATTTTTCGATGCCGATAGACGCATTCTAATTGCCGATATTGGTCATTATGAGAGCGAACAATTCACTAAAGATATTTTTTATGAAATTCTTACAAAAAAATTCCCTAACTTTGCAGTTATAATATCTAAAATAGTAACCAACCCAATAAAATACTTATAGCGATTATGATTACACACTCGCCCAATCATCAGGACAAATCCGAAATGTCGGTAGAAGAAAAACTGCGTGCCTTATTCCGCCTGCAAACCGTTGATTCGCAAATAGATGAGATACAAAAACTGCGTGGAGAACTTCCTATGGAAGTACAAGACCTCGAGGATGACATTGCTGGATTAGAAACTCGAATTTCAAAACATCAAGACGAAATTGAAGATTTGTCAGGGCAAGTAAGTGGCAAAAACGTGCATATTAAAGAGCTCGAAGCAAAGAAAAAGCAGTTTATAGAGCAACAAAAAAATATTCGTAACAATCGCGAATACGATTCTTTGAACAAAGAAATTGAGTACAAAGACCTTGAGGCAGAGCTAGATAAAAAGCATATTCGCGAATTTAAAGTTCGTGTTGGCGAAAAAGAAGCTCTGATGAAAGATGCAATGGAGCAACTTTATGAGCGACAAGAAGACTTGAAGGCAAAATTAGGCGATTTGGACCGCATAAACTCTGATACTCAAGACAAAGAGCAAGGTTTGGCAGAAAAAGCCGAGAAACTTATGCCAGAAATTCCTGAGCGATTGTTGACTGCGTACAAACGAATACGTAATAATGCGCGAAATAGATTAGGTGTTGTTGCAGTCGAAAGAGACGCTTGTGGCGGTTGTTTTGCAAAAATCCCACCACAACGTCAAATGGAAATCCGTGCAAGACGAAAAATTATTGTTTGTGAATACTGTGGTAGAATACTGGTTGATAACGAAATAGATGAATAAAACCTGCAATCAAACCCGAAAAGTAAAAATGCTTTTCGGGTTTATTTTTTTTCTGCTTTTCTTTTTTGCTCCCCCCGCTATTCAGCGTCTAAACGCACGGATTCTGATAACGCCAAATTGTCGCAACGCCCTCAAAAATATTTTTGCTTTGAAGTTTGCTCGGGCAAATGAATTAATTGCAGCCGAGAAATTGCAAAATCCAGACAATAGTTTTATTGCGTATTGCGAAAACTACCGTATTTTTTTACAGGCTTTTATATCCGAACGCGAAGAGGATTACTCTGCATTTCTTCAGAATAAAACGAATTGTCTGATGATAATAAGTAAAGATGTGGATAACAAAACAGCACTTGCGCATTTTGTGGTAACAGATGTTTTATTGCATTCTGCTATTTTAAAACTAAAGTTTAATGATAAATTTTCTGCCGGAATAGATTTATATAAATCGTTTAAAAATTTCGCAAAACACAATGCCAAACACCCCGAACATTTTGGTAATGTGAAACATAGCGCAATTTTTAACCTTGTTTTTGGAGCAATTCCCGAGGAGTACAAAAAGTTTATTGGTTTTCTTGGTTTCGAGGGAAATATTGCAGAAGGCGTTTTGGGCATAGAACATTTATACAATAATACTGCAAAATATGAATCAGCATTTGCAGCAGAATCGGCTGTGTTGCTGGGTATTACATATCGACTTTTTGATACTGACGACCAACGCTCCTATCGTTTTTTTATTGATAAAGTAGCAAATTTTGAATCGCAATCCTTGCTACGATATATTTTTGCTGCGTCAGCTTTGCAAGCAAATCAATGCAACTCGTTGATAGACATGATAAATACGCATCTGCAAAAGCAAGACGAGTATGAGATTCCGAATTTTGATTATATCGCTGGAGTTGCCCATTTACGCTTGCTCAAACCAGATGCTGGCTTTTATTTGAATAGGTATTTATCTAATTTTGAGGGAACATCTTTAGTTAAATCTGCGTATGAAAAATTGGCTTGGCATTATGCACTAACAGGAAACACCAAAGCACAAAACAAAGCAACACAAAACGTTGTGAATAAAGGAGATGACATTCGTGAGGACGATAACAAAGCCTTTAAATGGGCTAAAAATGGTGGATACATTAACCATTATCTCCTAAAAGCAAGGTTGCTTTTTGATGGTGGTAATTACCCTGATGCCTTGAAGATGTTACATAAAAACGCCAACCCAAAAAATTACCCATCTGCTTCCGAAAAGTTAGAGTATTTTTATCGCCTATCTAGAGTTTATCATAAAAAAGGCGACATAAAAAATGCAAAAAGGTATTATAGCAAAGTTGTCGATAGTGGTGCAAATTTTGGTGTTTATTTTGCACCATATTCGGCACTTATGTTGGGCAATATTTTCGAGATGGAAAAGGACACTGCAAAAGCCAGGTTTTTTTATCGTAAATGCCTGAAAATAAATACTAATGAATATAAAAACAGTATCGAACAAAAAGCAAAAGCCGGCATAAACCGGCTTTTGCATTGAACATTTTAAATGAGTGCTTAGGCTATTTAACGAATTTAAGAGTTTGATTTCCAAACTTTACAAAATAAACTCCTTGTCGTAAACTTTCAACATTAACACGAATTGAATTATTACCAATTTCGGAATTAATTTGCTGAGATTTAATTACTTGACCAGATATAGTGATTATTTCTAATTCGTAATTCAAATTCTTGTCAGAAGTGAAATTTAGTGTTAAATTTTCTTTCACTGGATTTGGGTAAATATTCATGTTTTCAATAACTTGCTGCACATCGTTGATGGCTGTCATTTGGTTTCCGTTGTAGGCAATTGCTTGGAACGAACCATCGAACATATTAATTTCCATGCCAAACATTGCAGTGCAATTATCAGAAGTTGTGGTTGTTAGAGTTACTGTGTAAATTTCGCTTTGCGCATATTCGTGAGTAGGATTTTGTTCGGTGCTTTGAGTACTATCTCCAAAATTCCAATTCCAGCTAACAACGTTTTCATCGGATAAATCATGAAATTCAACGGAATTAATTGTAGGCGTGCCAATTATTGGAATGAAAAACGCAAAACAATCGGTTGTATTCATAACTTGTTCTTCTACTGGAATTTCCATTGCTAAAGTATTTTCGCAGCTATCGTTTGTAATTGTGAGTGTTACAACGTAAGTACCGGCTTCGTTATATAAATGGCTTGGCGATTGCTCAAAAGAGGTTTGTCCATCACCAAAATCCCAGTACCATTCCGTTGGATTGCCAAACGACATTTCTTCAAATACTATTTCCATTGAATTTTCGGAAGAGTAAACAGGATAAAATATTGCCATACAATCTTCTGGCACCCAATATGTTGAGTCTCCAATAAGAACCAGCATATCAAATGTGCTTGAGCAATTATCGGCAGTTTCGATACTTAGTGTTACATAATATTCGCCATCTTGTGCAAAATAATGAATAGGATTTTGCTCAGTAGAAGTTGTGCTGTCGCCAAAATTCCAATACCAAGCTGTTACATCTCCAAAAGAAGCGTCCGTAAATTGAACCATATCGCCTTGATAATCATAGCGAAACATAGCTTCGCATTGTGAAGGAACAATAGAATCTCCAATAAAAACCAGCATACCAAATGAGCTTGAGCAATTATCGGTAGTTTCGATGCTTAGTGTTACATAATATTCGCCATCTTGTGCAAAATAATGAATAGGATTTTGCTCAGTAGAAGTTGTGCTGTCGCCAAAATTCCAATACCAAGCTGTTACATCTCCAAAAGAAGCGTCCGTAAATTGAACCATATCGCCTTGA
>JAOZMU010000305.1 GCA_029934165.1 Bacteroidales bacterium | reverse complement strand
TATTTGGTTTACTCAAATATACAAAATTTGTCCAACTTTAGACGGGTAGCCGCTTACTTTATTAAATTCATTTTACTAAGAGCTTTTTTGTCAAAAATTTAGCTATTAAAAGGTGGACAATTCACTTTTTTTTGTTTACTTGCAAAGGCAATTTGTAATTTTGGCGCAGTTTGTTGATAATCGTTTACTTCAAACCGTAATACGTGATACGAATTACGTGGTGCATTCTTGATTTTTAAACAAGTTTAAATATCTGAATACAATTTCTATTATTTTTATAATTGTCTGTATATTAAATTATTACATTAAATTTAATTGTCAAAATTATAACAGTTTGAATTTTCCGTTTATTTCTGTATTTCAATCTTATAAGCAAGCATTTATCACAGTCGAATAGTATTAATGCTCATTATTTTTAATCATTTATACCATAAACAAATATGCGCAGTTTTGCAAAATATTTTTTTCTTATATTATTTATTATCAATACATTAATTTCATGTACTTCTGATAATGATGCTAAACTGGACGACACAAATAAAAAACAGCCAATAAGTTTTAAGATAAAAAACAAACTATCGAGCATTCCTTCGCCGTTTCAGATAGCAATTTTGATAAAAAACACACAGATAGCTTATAAAAAGGAATTGCTAAACGCCTCACAAAATACTCAAAACTACTTAACTAGCCTAAAAAAAGCTCTGAATATTGGTGTTTATGGTGTCGATTTGGGATATATGTGTATGTATGGAAAAGACCCCGATAAAGACCTGTATTTCAGGGCAATATCGACATTAACCGATGAGATAGGTCTTTCGCACCAATTTGACGATTCTTTTCTGAAAAGAATTGATAAAAATAGAGACGATTCGGATTCGGTAATGTATTTATTATCTAAGATTTATGAAAAATCTGATGTTTATCTTTTTGAGAACGACCGTAGCGATCTTGCGGCGTTAATTCTTGCAGGTGGCTGGATAGAAAGCCTTTACCTAATGATATATTTGAACGAAGAAAGCCCAAACGAAGACCTAATCAACCGTATCGGCGAACAGAAACGTTCTCTTTTTAACCTAATCGCACTTTTGCGAACTTATTACAAAAAGCATTCGCAACAATTCGATGAACTTTTGGAAGAGCTTGTCGAACTTGCTCATATATTTGACGGTGTGGATGTTAAATATACGTACCGCGAGCCAAAAACAGATACATCAACAAAAACAACAGAGATAAACTGTGTTACAAAAACAATAATATCTGAAAAATTATTGTTGCAAATTTCTACTAAAATTAAGAAAATAAGAACAAATATAGTGTTATAGTTTCATTGAAATGTAAGTTAAGCACATAGTGCTATTTATTAGGAAAGCTATTATATTGATACTCAGGCTAATAACAACAATATAAGTGTCTATTATTTATGAACCTACTTAATTAATGCTTATGAAATTCTTTTTACAAATATGGGTTTTAATACTTTTTGTCATGATAACTCGACAAAGTGCAGTTGCTCAGTCATATACAGAAGATTGCGAGTTGTTACTTCCAGATGATTTTGTATCCGACGGACAACAATATTTTGCAAATGTAGATGACATAAGCCCAAAAATTTTCCATGTTGTTTTTTATAGTGGAACAACATACCGACTTGCATTTTGCAGCAATTTATCAGAAGTAAATTTGCAATTTTCGCTCTTCGACCCGAAGCATAATCTATTGTATTCCAACAAAGAACATGATATTATAAGATATTGGAATTTTAAATTTTCTTCTACTGTCAATTGCACTATTGAGGTGATAATTAACTCGGAAGAAAATATTAGTTGTCAGACAAAAATGTTAATAGGGTTTCAAGAAAACTAATTTAAACCGTTATAAAACAATGAGTAAACGGATTCTTAAAGCATTAATGCAATTGTTCGCAATCATCGCTCCACCAGATGGCAATGTTCGCGACAAGGCTTCCGTTGTACGCCTATTTCTCAGTCAACAGCTTAATAATGAGTTACTTGTTGAATATATTGCATTATTCAATAAATATTATGAACTTAATCAGAAAAAGCAATTAAAAAAGAGCAAACTAAAAAAGCACACCTCATCAAGTTCTGTACGAGTGCTGAAAATTTGTACCGAAATAAACGAAGAACTCACACACCAGCAAAAATTTGTAGTCCTTGTTCTTTTGTTAGAATTTATCAAAGCCGATAATGAAATAACGCCTCAAGAACTCGAATTTGTAGGTACGGTAGCAGAAACTTTGTATTTTATTCGAGCTGAATTTGACACCATCAAGTCCTTTGTTCTCAACGAATTGAGTAGCATAGCACCATCAGAAAACTTGCTCATAATTGATGGATATAGAGATAATATCAGCAATGCTAAAAAGCATATATCAGTTGATGCACTATGTGGGTATATTAATATTATGTATTTTCCGTCATCAAGCATGTATCTTTTGCGAAAATTTGGCGATAACGAGCTGTATCTGAACGGACAAATTATAAGACAAAGTAGAGTTTATGTACTGAATACTGGTGCTGCGATAAAAAATTCGCTAATAAAACCAATTTATTATAGCGATATAATCAGTGTTTTTAATCAGGATAAAATCAACTCAAAAATCCTCTTTGAAGTCAACAATATCCACTACCATTTTGTCAATGGCACTGAGGGTTTGCACGATTTGAGCTTCTCGGAATATTCTGGAAAATTGGTAGGAATTATGGGCGCAAGTGGGACAGGAAAAACGACACTGCTCAATGTATTGAATGGGTCTGAAAAACCTTCTTTTGGCGAAGTTCACATCAACGAAATAAATATCCATAGTTTTCCGCAGAAAATAAAGGGTCTCATCGGTCATGTTTCGCAGGACGACTTGCTTATTGAAGAACTTTCGGTGTTTCAGAACTTGTTTTTCAATGCGCAACTTTGTTTTGGCAATCAATCGGAAAAGGAGATTGGCAAAAAGGTCAATAAGATGCTGCAACAGCTTGGTTTATTTGAGATTAGGGACATGAAAGTTGGCAACGTTCTCGACAAACGTATTAGTGGTGGACAACGAAAACGCCTGAATATTGCGCTCGAATTGATACGTGAACCTACTATCCTATTTTTGGACGAGCCAACGTCTGGGCTGTCATCGCGCGATTCCGAAAACATCATGGATTTGCTTAAAGAGCTGACATTCAAAGGAAAATTGGTCTTTGTTGTGATTCATCAACCGTCGTCCAATATCTTCAAAATGTTTGATAGGCTACTCATTCTCGACCAAGGTGGATATTTGATTTACAACGGAAACCCTGTCGATTCAATAATATATTTCAAATCACGGATTCATAAAGCCGATTGGAGCGAAAGCGAGTGTACGTATTGCGGAAATATCAACGCAGAGCAAATTTTCAATATCATTGAATCTCAAGTACTTGACGAACTTGGAAACCAAACTTATACCCGAAAAACAGCTCCAAAAGAATGGCATCAGTATTACAAAAAATTTACTGACGAAGACGTAAAAAACATTTCGCCACAACTAAAACTACCACACGCAAGCTTCAAAATTCCATCTAAATTAAAACAATTTTGGATTTTTATTCAGCGCGATGTTTTTGCAAAACTGGCAAATCGGCAGTACGTATTTCTTAACATCTTAGAAGCACCAGCACTGGCATTTCTTTTGGCGTATATAGTTAAATTCTACGATGTTACGGTGCAACAAGAATATCAGTTAATAAACAATTCTAATTTGCCGGTTTATATTTTCATTTCTGTCGTTGTTGCAATTTTTGTTGGGTTAACAGTCAGTGCGCAAGAGATATACAAAGACCAGAAAATATTAAAACGCGAAAAATTCTTACACCTCAGCCGAAATAGTTATCTGCTTTCTAAAATCGCGGTGCTTTTTATTCTTTCGGCTATACAGTCGTTACTATTCGTGCTTGTTGGCAACACAATAATGGAAATAGAGGGAATGTTTGGTGCATATTGGTTAATCTTGTTTTCGACATGGCTATTCAGTAACATACTGGGACTGAACATTTCAGACGGGTTCAAAACATCGGTAACTATTTATATTATCATACCATTCCTCATTATCCCACAAATAATTCTAAGTGGTGTCATCGTTCCGTTTAACAAATTAAACCCAAGTATTTCCAAACCAAATAGTATTCCGTGGTATGGCGAAATCATGGTGTCCAGGTGGGCATACGAAGCTATTGCGGTTTATCAGTACAAAGATAATAAATTTGAAAAAAATATTTACCAACAAACCAAGGAAGCGAGCAATGCAAAATACTACAAAAACTACTGGTTACCAAAGCTAAATAATATTTTAAATTACTGTAAACTAAACCTTGATAAGCCTAATTATAAAGATGTTACAACGCAAAAACTGAGAATACTTAGGAATGAAATTGGAAAAATGAATAATTTATTGCCACAATTTACTTACGAGCATATAGAGGATTTTTCGATGGAGACGATAAATACCGAGCAATTAAATCAAATTAGTAAGCATTTCGACAAGTTGGACAAGTATTTGACACAGAAATTCAATACAATCACAAAGCATAACGATGTATATATCAATAGGTTGCAGGATTCTCTTGGAGGTAAAAACAGATATATCGAACTTATGCGCAAACATGCTAACCAGCAGCTATCCAATTTTGTGCGCAATCAAAATTCCGAACTCAAAATCATTGAGTACGATGGAGAATTGCTGCAAAGAAGCGACCCTATCTACACCGATGCAAACCACAAACTCCTAAAAGCTCACTTTTACGCGCCTCGTAAACGGCTATTTAATTATTTCATCGACACTATTTGGATAAATGTGGGTGTTATTTGGTTGATGATAACTATTCTGTACTTTGCGTTGTACTTCAGAGTTTTCAGGAAAACTATTGATATTTTCAGTAAGCATAACTCCAAACGAAAACCAACCAATAACTACAATTAAATACTCATACAAAAATTCTTACGCTTTTTATTAACTTAAGTTGTTAATTCACAGCTTAAACGTTTCATAA
>JAOZMU010000304.1 GCA_029934165.1 Bacteroidales bacterium | reverse complement strand
ATTTAGTTTTAGTTAGGAATTTTAATGGCTTACTTTATTAAATTCATTTTACAAAATTTATGGGACTAAGTTATTTTTTTCATTTTACTAATACATTAATCATCTTAAAATGAGGACAAAAAAAATGATTAACTTCATCAAAGAGGTCGAGTTATTTTCCGATTTGAATGAAGCAGAAATAAACATTATTGCCGAATATTTTCAACGTGTAGATTACAAAAAAGACACGTTGCTTTTTGAGGAAAACACCGAGCGCACTGGGATTCTGATGCTCTGTGATGGCGAAATAGAACTATTTAAGCGTACGCCTTTTGGCGAAGAAAAAAGACTTTCGTACTTCCGAAAAAATGATTTTCTTGGCGAAGGGTCTCTCGTAGACGACTCACCACACTCGACAACAGCACGTGCGTTGGCAAACACTTGGGGCTATTTTCTTGATAAGAAAAGCGCAATAAAAGCAATCGAAGAAAACGGCTCGATTGGAATAAAAATACTTTCGAAGATAACACAATTAGTATCTCGGCGTATGAGTCATGCCAACCAACGGCTGGTAAATCTTTCGGAACAGTACGTATCTGGACGCACACGATTGGAACACGACTTACTTGGCGACCGACACGTTTCGGCAGAGGCTTTTTACGGAGTACAGACACTCCGAGCCATCGAAAACTTTAACATAAGTGGCATAACCCTTTCGTTTTATCCCTTGTTTATTGAGGCTTTAGCGATGGTAAAAAAAGCTGCTGCCCTTGCCAATTTCGAGATGGGAGTTCTCGAAGAAAACATAAAAGATGCAATAGTTCAAGCCTGCGATTTGATAATAAACGGACGGTATCATAAGTTTTTTATCGTAGATATGATTCAAGGCGGAGCGGGTACATCTACAAACATGAACGTTAACGAGGTGATTGCCAATGTTGCTCTTGAATTGATGGGACACAAAAAAGGCGAATACCAATATTGTCACCCAAATAATCATGTGAACTTGTCGCAATCGACAAACGATGCTTACCCGACTGCTGTTCATATTGCTATGATTAACAGCAATAAAACACTTGTAAAAGTGCTTCTTGAGCTTACAAAATCGTTCCGTTGCAAAGCAGAACAATTTGCACACATAATTAAAATGGGACGCACACAACTGCAAGACGCTGTACCAATGACACTCGGACAATCGTTTGAGGCTTATGCTGTTACTCTCGAAGAGGAAGTCGAAAGATTGATTCACAACGCGAACCTATTTCTTGAGATGAATATGGGCGCAACTGCAATTGGCACAGGCATTAACTCGGTGCCGGGATACCGCGATTCTATCGTAAAACACTTGCGCGATGTTACTGGTTTAAACATGATGACAGCAATAAATCTTGTCGAGGCAACGCAGGACACTAGCACCTTGATTATTTATTCTTCGGCTGTTAAACGTCTAGCAATCAAGCTGTCTAAAATTTCTAACGACTTACGGCTAATTTCATCGGGACCACGTTGCGGAATGAACGAAATAAATTTGCCGCCAATGCAACCCGGCTCATCTATCATGCCCGGAAAAGTAAATCCGGTTATTCCTGAAGTTGTAAACCAGATAGCCTTTAAAGTTATCGGGAACGACCTAACCGCAAGCCTTGGTTCGGAGGCTGGACAACTGGAACTCAATGTGATGGAGCCAATAATTGTGCAAAGTATTTTCGAGTCTATCGAAATGCTGAAAAACGGAATGACAACACTCATGCACCGTTGCATTGACGGAATTACGGCAAACGAAGACCATTGTAGAGATATGGTACTCAATAGTATAGGTTTGGTAACGGCATTAAATCCGCATTTGGGCTATGAGGTAAGCACAAAACTTGCAAAAGAAGCACTTGCAACAAATCGAGGTGTTTACGACCTTATTTTGGAACAAAAACTGATGTCTAAAGAAAAATTAGACAAAATTTTAGCTCCTGAGAATATGATAAAACCAACAAGTTTCAAACTTGATTAAAAGCTGCTCAATAATTTTTATTGAGCAGCCATTAAGCATTAGGCATACATACAAAAGTTTTTATGCTTTTTTATGTGTGCCTAATACGAATTTTATGCTCAAAGACCACATTTTTTCAGGAAACGTTTAAGTGCCTGCACGAGACAGCGATTTACCATTTGGCTGAAATTCAGCAACAAACAGCAAATAATGGTATAAGTTAATTTTATCTTTGTTCTAAGTAAAATGAATTTAATAAAGTAATCCATTAAAATTCCTAACTAAAACTAAATCAGGCGTAAGCAAAATTATTAATTATTAATTATTAATTTTCCATTACTAAGCTGTGAATTAGCAATTTACGTTCAAAATTTAACCCAACTTGCAAAAACCAGATTTATAACCAAATCTTTTTTTGTTGAAAAATTGACAAATTTTATTCTAAATAAAATAACACAAAATGACAGATTTACAAATATTAAAACAATTAGAAAACCAATTAAATATTAAATTAATAGAAGAAAATATTTCTAATATCCGTGATAATTTAAGCAATAATGCGTCATATTCAATCAATTCAAAAAATGAAATAATAGCAATTAATATTAAAGATAAAATCATCAAGGATAAGGATTTATCTTTAATATGTAAATTAAAAAAAATTACTAAACTGAATCTATACAATAATGATATAGAGGATATTACGGCATTAAAAAATTTAGTGCAAATAGATAATTTGAATTTATGCAACAATAATATTAGTGATATTTCGTCAATAAAACATTTATTTAAAAAAGACTTTTTTTATTTTGATATTGAAAATAATCCATTAAAATACCCACCAAAAGAGATTATAGAACTTGGTAAAGAAGCGATAAATGAATATTTTGAACATGCACAAAAAGGTACAACTATTTTGCAAGAATGCAAACTGATAATTATTGGCGAAGCAGGAGCCGGAAAAACTACTTTTGCAAAAAAAATATTAAATGCAAATGCAGAAATGCCAAAACCCGAAGATTCAACACGTGGTATAGATGTTCATAATTGGTCTTACGAAGAGATTGATATTAAAAGTTTTAATGCCAAATTGTGGGATTTTGGCGGACAAGATATTTATCATGGCACGCATCAATTTTTTTTCAGCGACAAATCGCTTTATATTTTGCTTGCCGATACAAGAGAACAAAAAACCGATTTTAATTATTGGTTAAATACTGTAGAACAGCTTACTGGCGAAAATAGTCCACTTGTTATTTTGTTAAACAAAAAACAAAATCACCGTTGGAAAATTAATAAAATAGGCTTAAAAAAAAGGTTTGGAAACATCATTCGTAAAATTATTACCATTGATTTATCTAACGCTTATGAAATACCCGAACTTCAAAATACGATAAAAAATCAAATTAGTAATCTGCCTCAAATAGGATATTTTTTACCTGTTTCTTGGGTCGAAGTCCGAAAAAAATTAGCAAAAATTGACGATAAATTTATAAGTTATGAAAAGTTTAGAAATCTATGTAAAGAAAATGGAATTGAGAATAATCGAGTTATCGAAAATATCAGTAAATTGTTTTCAAACATTGGTGTTTTTACACATTTTTCCGATGATTTTTCAAGTTTACAAGATATAATTTTTCTTGACTCAGATTGGCTTACCGAAACCGTTTATCTTTTATTAAATAATGCAAAAGTTGAAAAAAAATATGGGAGAATTACAATACAAGAGATAAAAGAAATTTGGCAAAACGAAGTATATTTTGAAATAAATAAATTTATCGAGCTTCTTAAAAAATTTAGTTTAATTTATAAAATAAACGGAAGTGATAATTACATTGTTCCAGAGCATTTATCAGAAGAACAACCTTATGAAGAATGGCAATTTTCGGAACAAAACAGTATTTATCAATTTCGTTATCTATTTGATAATTATATGCCTAAAGGAATAATGGCAAAACTAATAGTTGCATTACACCAATATATTTATGATGATAAACTTGTTTGGACACGTGGAATTAATATTGCCAATTCGGTAAAGAATCCGGATACTTTTGCAGAAATTATAGAAACTTATGGTAGAGAATATCGTTTTGACATAAAAATTTATGGGAAAAAAACAGCCGATTTATTGCAAACAATAATTTATCATTTCGATAGAATTTTGAAGCCTTTTAAAAAACTCACACACGAAAAACTTGTTCCTTGTAATTGTGATAGTTGTAAAACAAACGAAAAACCCCATTTTTATTTGTACTCAAAACTACTAAACAGAAAAGAAAAAGGAAAACAAACAATAGAATGTGATAATAGCTTTGAAAATATTTCTGTTGATGAATTACTATTTGGCATAAATTTTACAAGCATAAAAAGTTTACTTTTAAACACGAAGTTTGACGAATTTGAAGAAGTAATATCTCAAAAATTCGCTAACATTTCTTATCAAATTCACAAAGAAAAAGTTGCAGAAAGCTACTTTCATAGTATGCTTCACACGATATTGTCGGAAAATGGTTTAAAACCAATATCGGAAGAAAGCACTAATGATGGCAGAATCGATTTGCATTTTACAATAGGAAATACTAAATATATATTTGAATTGAAAAAAGATGCAACAGCCGAAGATGCTTTAAATCAAATACTTGAAAAACAATATTATAAAAAATTTCAAGGAAATTTTGAAAAAATAACTCTTGTAGGAATAAATTTTAATTCGCAAAAACGTAATATAGATGGAATTAAGTTTTTTGTATATAAAAAAGAGTAAAAAAGCCTATTGTCGTTATTGCTTATTTCTGAGTAGCTCATTGTATAAAATTGACACTTTGCAAAGTTGTAATTTTTTGTAACTTTGGTGCGTAAAAACAAACGAAACTTATAGTCGTTATTAAACTAAATATCAACCTAATAGGTTTCATAAAATAACACAAAATGACAGATTTACAAATATTAAAACAATTAGAAAACCAATTAAATATTAAATTAATAGAAGAAAATATTTCTAATATCCGTGATAATTTAAGCAATAATGCAGCGATTCGGGAGCATTTCACTATTATCAATAGTGTTTCTTGCTTATTCTCT
>JAOZMU010000303.1 GCA_029934165.1 Bacteroidales bacterium | reverse complement strand
GATTTTTCGAAAAATAACTATTAACTGAACACTAAAAAAGCCCGCAAATTAATTTTTGCAGGCTTTTTATGTTTTCAGAATTAGATAAAATTTCTGTATCTTTGATAAAATAAAGCACAAAAAGCTGACACAATGAAACAAAAGAAACTCCCAACAGGCATACAGACATTTGCCAAAATACGCACCCAGAAAATAATTACATTTATATTGACAAAACGGAAATGGCATATCGTTTAATTGATGTCGGTAGCAATTATAATTTCCTTGCTCGTCCGCGCCGTTTTGGTAAATCGTTGTTTGTCGATACTTTATCAGAGCTTTTTCGTGGAAGCAAAGATTTATTTGAAGGGCTTTTCATTTACGACAAATGGGACTGGAACGAAAAATCTATCAAAAGAAAAATTGACTACGTATTGGAATTGAATTGTAAAAACTATGAAGTAGAAATTTCCGAATGTTATAGCGAAGATTCAGGAATTTATTTGGAGCGTTAAGGCATTGACACATAAAATTTTATAGGAATAGGTTGTTTTTTTTTGAGTTCTTTTGCAATGTGCTAATTATCAATGCGTTACGGCAAGGTCGGGAATTTGAGAGTGTAAAAAAAACTAAGAAATGAAAAAAATACTGATAATTGAAGATGACGAGCTATTGCGCGAGAATATTGCCGAATTTCTCAACGAGGAAAACTTCAGCGTAGTTGTTGCAGAAAATGGCGTAGAGGGCATTCAACAGGCAATCGAGCATACGCCAAAATTAATTCTTTGTGATATTGAAATGCCAAAACTTCGGGGGTATGACGTGTATCGTATTTTGCAAGAAAATCCTGAAACTCAGCTTATTCCGTTTGTTTTTCTGACGGCAAAAGTTTCAAAAGACGATATTCGGGCAGGAATGCAACTTGGTGTTGACGATTATATTACAAAGCCGTTTGATTTTGACGAACTTTTGACAACAATAAACACGCGAATTTCAAAACGCGAAAAATTTCTTAATGCAAACAAGGAAAACCATCAGGTTTTATTTGAAAATCCGCATACTGGTATCATGATTTTTAAGAATCGCAGAATTGTTTATGCAAACGCGAAACTTACCAAACTAACAGGATATTCGATAGATGAGTTATTGAGGCTTAATGTTTTAGATGTTATTGCTCAAGATGATAAGGGAAATTTACTGAAAAAAACACGGCAGTGTATGCGCGGAATTCAGAAAAACTTTAACTTTTCGTTTAGCATTATTCATAAAGAAATGAAGGTTATTCGTCTCAAAATGAATGCAGGATTGACGCGCCATGAAGGTAAAAAAGCACTAATAGGAAATATTGTCGAAGATAATAAAAATAGCGGAGATCCAAATATATTCGTAGGTAAAGTCAGTGAGGAAGAGATTGAAAAGGCTGTAAAGTTTATCACATCAAACAAGACGATGATGACAAAAAAAATGGTTGATAAACTGGCAGAACTATATGATAAAGAGAGTAATACCAACGAATTTACAAATCCAGATAAACTATCGAAACGCGAGGTTGAGACGTTGAAATTGATTTGCGATGGAATGACAACACAACAGATTGCTAATAAGCTATTTCTGAGTTCGCGTACTATTGATACGCACCGCGCAAACCTTATCAGTAAAACCGGCTCAAAAAATATTGTTGAGTTAGTAATTTATGCTATCCGAAATAAAATTGCGAGTATTAATTGATATTTTGATTGGCAGATAAAAACGAGCATCATTTTTATAGCTGTTATTAACTTGAATATTATATTTTTCCAGAAATAGCACAAAATGCTTATAATAAAAAACTATTGATTTAACCCAAAAACTAAAAACCATGTCAGAAGAAATAAGGAAAAAAGCCCAACTTTGGTTAAGCGACAAATTTGACGCTACGACAAGACAAGAAGTTCAAAATTTGCTAGATAATGATGAGTCTGAGCTAATTGAATCTTTTTATAAAGACCTCGAATTTGGCACTGGTGGTTTACGTGGCATTATGGGTGTTGGCACTAATCGCTTAAACATTTATACTATCGGTATGGCTACGCAAGGACTGTGCAACTATCTGAAAGTAAACTTCCAAGAAAAAAATGATTTGAAAGTCGCAATAGCTCACGATTCGCGTAACAATAGCCGATTATTTGCAGAAACAACAGCACAGATTTTTGCCGCAAACGGAATACACGCCTATCTATTTGATGCACTGCGCCCTACACCAGAACTCTCTTTTGCAATTCGTCATTTTGGCTGCCAGAGTGGTGTCGTCATCACGGCATCGCACAATCCAAAAGAGTACAATGGCTACAAAGCCTATTGGGAAGATGGCGGACAACTAATTGAACCACACGATGTTAATGTTATTGCAGAAGCAAGAAAAGTAGCCATCGAAGACATTAAGTTTAAAGGAAATCCAGATTTAATAACAATTATAGGCAAAGAATTTGACGACCTGTATGTCAAAAAAATCAAGTCCTTATCGCTTGCTCCAGAGGCTATTGCAAGAAACGCAAATATAGGAATTGTTTACACGCCAATTCATGGTACTGGTGTAAAATTGGTGCCAGATACCTTACGTACTTTCGGTTTCAAGAACATTCATGCTGTTGCCGAGCAAGATGTTTCTGATGGAAACTTCCCTACCGTAATTTCCCCAAATCCAGAAAATGCCGAAGCCCTAAAAATGGCTATCGACAAGGCAAAAAAAGTTGATGCCGAGTTAGTTATGGCAACAGACCCAGATGCCGACCGCGTTGGAATTGCCGTCAGAAACCCAAAAGGAAATTTTGTCCTACTCAACGGAAACCAAACTGCCACGCTATTGGTATATTATTTAGTGAAAAAATGGCAAGATAATGGAAAATTGTCAGGAAAAGAATATATCGTTAAAACCATTGTTACTACGGAGTTATTGCGAGATATTGCCCAAAAAGCGAACATAAAAGTCTATGACGTTTTGACTGGATTTAAGTATATTGCCGAAATCATAAAAAACAACGAAGGTAAAACTACGTTTATTGGCGGTGGCGAAGAAAGCTACGGATATTTAGCCGGCGAGTTTGTACGAGATAAAGACGCAGTGATGGCATGCGCACTTATCGCCGAAACGGCAGCTTGGGCAAAAGACAACGGCAAAAACCTACTCGACTTACTTGCAGAGATTTATTGCGAATTTGGTTTCTACAAAGAAGCCCTAGTAAACATCGTAAGAAAAGGAAAAGACGGCGCAGAAGCAATCTCGAAAATGATGAACGACTACCGCAGCACACCACCACAAAAGATTAATAATGTTGAAGTTGTAAGAATAAAAGACTTCCAGAAATCGACAGATTTGGATATCGCAACAGCAAAATCTACGACCATTGATTTGCCAAAATCAAATGTACTTCAGTTTTTCCTTGCCGATGGAACAAAAATATCCATCCGTCCGTCTGGCACAGAACCAAAAATAAAATTCTACTTTGGAGTACGTGCAAATCTCAATAACACAGCCGATTATGCAAAAACAGAAGCAATGCTTGACAAGCGAATTGCAGCGGTTGTAAAAGCGTTGAATTTGAATTAGACAAAAAAGAACTTACAAAAAAAGGTTGTACATTTTTTGTACAACCTTCTTTTTAAATTCTTAACCACTTTATATTCAGAAAAATACCGCTATTTGTACCAACGTAGGTTACAATCCATTCTCTTCAGTTTCAACGTTTGCAGCTTCGTTAGGATTTAGAACTCCATTATCAATATTATTGCGGATTTCGGAAGACCGGATTTTATCATAAACTCGTTTCATATCATAAACAGCACCCGCAAGTGCATAGTGATAATAGGCACTGTAATAATGCTGGTCTTTACGGCGGCGTTTCTTTTTACCTGCGTAATTATCTGCCTTAAACTCAAACATACTACCAGACTCGTAAGCATTAATTTGTTGCTTTACTTCCTCAATTTCTTCGGTAATCTCTTCTTTACTTTTCGAGCCTCTCGACGCTAAATCTTTGTTTAACTTGTCTATTTTTTCATTTTGCTCTCGCAAAATTTTATTAGCTTCCGCAAGGTCTTGCTGGGCAACATCTAATTCATCTTTCACAGTGTCGTAATCCTCGCGAAGTTGGCGCAACTCTGTTGTTTTTTTGTTTAACTGTTCTGCCAAACTTTTCAATTGCCCAGGATTTGCAGTAGCAATTCGGCGCGAAAGGTCATTAATTTCCTCTTCTTTTGCACGTATAATTTGGTTTTTCTCAGAAATTTCCAGATTTTTTTCTTCAACCGTCTGAAAAATTACCTTAATCTTTTTATTCAAAAACTCCGATTTAACTAATCTTTTTTCTAAACCGGAAACTCTACTTTTGAAATCCGCAAAATTCTTATCATGAGTTTGTTGGCGCAGGTAAATACCAGAAAAAAACCCAACAATAAAAAGCAGGACAAGTAGGGCAACAACGATAGCACTTTTTTTATTCATAGTTTCAAAGGATTTTAGGTTAATAAATTATATTCATAGCTTTCATCTAAGCCTTTCGGCTCCATCATCGTCAATAATACGAAAAAATAGTGCCAAGATGTTCTCTTTACACTATAAAATTACCAAAATTTCACACTTTATCTTTAGCCCGAAGTTTTGGCAAATATCTAAAATTCTTATTGTTAACTACAAAGATACAAAAAACTTACATCTGTTCAAATTGACTTATGCGGCAAAAAAAAACGTTTTTACCAAACTATTAAAAACAAATTCAAAACAAAATATCACATTTTACAACTACTTTATACGCTTCATAAATAAAAGAAATTTTGTAGTTTTTTATATTATTTATTTTTTTTTTTAGAACAAAGATAAAATTAACATATACCATTATTTGCTGTTTGTTGCTGATTTTCAGTCAAATCGTAAATATTTGTCTAAATATTAAAAAGTACAGGACACTTAGTAATTAGACCAGGGTTTATTCATAAAAAATCAATTCACACTAAAAAGAAACTTATTATAACAGATTTTGGTAAAAAATGTAAATCCGTGAAAATCAGTCTAATCCGTGTTCCAATTTATGCGATG
>JAOZMU010000302.1 GCA_029934165.1 Bacteroidales bacterium | reverse complement strand
TGAAGTAAAATAGATTTTAATCATTGAAATTCAATTACTTATAAAAAGACTTGCGGATTTAAGGTAATATAAAAAATTGAAAATAATAAAGTAGCAAGATTTTTGCTGCTTTATTTATAATCAGAAACTATTAAATATGCAACTAATAAAAAACAACTGTTCAGATAACTGAAAAAAGGTGAAATTAAACTTCCAAAACGATTTGCAGAAATATTTTGAACAAAGAATGTAAATCTTGCTTAGAACAAAAATTAACTTATACCATTATTTGCTGTTTGTTGCTGATTTTCAACCAAATAGCAAATCATTATCTCAATATTAAAAAGTACAGGACACTTATACCAGATAATTTTAAAAAAATATCATTAGGATTAAACCTTTCAGATTTGCCGTAGTCATAATAAATGAAAGCAATTTAATATTCATTTTTAAACTTTATGATTATGACAAAGAGAATTATTAATTTTGGTGGTATAATGCTAATCGCATTGCTAATGACAGTTTCGGCAAATGTTTTTGCACAGCGCGGACAAGGCAACGGCAACGGCAATGGGCAAGGTAACGGTAACGGACAAGGCAATGGGTACAACAGCAACCGCATGCTGAATTTACCAGACTTGACAGACGACCAAAAAACAAAAATCGAAGATTTGCACATCAAAAACAGAAAAGAGATGACGCAAACACTCAATTTGTTGCACGAGAAAGAAGCACGCCTACAAACACTGGAAACTGCCGATAATGTTGACAACACTGCCGTCAACAAAACTATTGACGAAATTACTACGCTGAGAAACAAAAAATTTAAAAGCCGAAGCGCACACCGACAAGCTATTCGTAGCCTTTTGACAGAAAAACAACGCATTATTTTCGACTCAAGACCACCAAGAGGCGAACGTGGCAAAGGAAATCGACAAGGTAAAAGAGGAAGAGGAAACAGAGGAGGAAACTATGGCGGACCTTGTTTTCAGAGATAATCTACTATTAATTATTATTAAAAAGACCACTTTCCGAAGTGGTCTTTTTTTGTTTAGGAAAATTAATTAATCCTGATTATAATGGATTTTGTTGAAAAATGTAAATCCGTAAAAAAACAGTTTAATCCGTGCTACAATTTTTGCGATGATAAGGTCTAAGGAGTTGTTATGGAATAACATAGCTATTGTATGTTCGTAATGAATTGTTAATCATCAATGTAAATGTAATTATCAGTCAACTTATTTCGTAGCAACTCCTAAGTAAAATGAATTTAATAAAGTAAGCCATTAAAATTCCTAACTAAAACTAAATCAGGCGTAAGCAAAATTATTAATTATTAATTATTAATTTTCCATTACTAAGACCTATTTTTTATGAAACGTTTAAGCTGTGAATTAACAACTTAGGTTAATAAAAAGCGTAAGAACTTTTGTAAGAGTGCTTATGTAGAATAATGACGGCTATCTTGTTAATAAAATACTCTAAGAACAAAGATTACCATTATTTGCTGTTTGTTGCTGATTTTCAACTAAATAGCAAATCATTGTCTCAATATTAAAAAGTGCATGGCACTTAGTTGAAAAATTATCCAAAAGTAAACCCGAAAAATGCTCATATTTTTGATGTTAAATTTATCAACAACATCGCATATATTATCAACAATTTTTTCTGGACTTTGCGAAACCTTTTTCAATCTGTTCGATATTTTTACTATTTTTGTAGTGTGCATATTTTAGCAATTGTATTTTTAACTACAATAAAGATAGTTAGTTTGAAATATGCAACTTTTTAACAATTGCAACACCTTAGAACTGCTTGAATATCAAAGAGTTATTGAGTGTAAAAACTAATTAAGTTGCGTTGTTTCAAGCATCGTAATTAGGTCAATATCATAAAGTTATATAAATTTATTTGCCAAGAAATTTTTATCCTAGTTTTTAAATTATGGCGACAAAAAACATTCAACTGCTTGCTATATTTTTGCTGCCTTTATTTTTGCCTTCAAATCTTGGATAGTAACCAAAAAATTCTTAACATAGCAAGTTGTGTTTCTTGTGATATTTACGAGAATTTATTCCAAATTACTGCCCGAGTTTGATAAATTGAGCATTTTACACAAGATTACTCACTGATAGTGAATTTATTACATTAAAATCGTAGTGCCATTTATTTTCGGAAATTGGCACATTTTCGAAAAATGACAATGTTATACTATAAAAAAATGAGAGAACGCATAAAAACATTAACACAAAGTACCATAGTATCTAACATTGGGATTCTTGCGGCAACTATTTTTGCTGTAATTTTTTCTGTTTACATTTCATTATTTATTTGGTTTGCCGAAAAAAATGCAGATGAGCTAACACAAGTCAAAATCACGCAAGAAATTTCTCGTCTTGAACAAACTATCGCTAACCAAATTGAGACAAAATTAGAAACTACGCGTACTCTTGCTAAGACTTTTGCTGCGATTAAAAATCCTGAAAATCGTCTTGAACTTTCGCGTACCGATGTAATTTCGATGTTGCGAAACATACTAGCCCAAAGCAATGACGTAATAAATCTCTACACAATTTGGGAGTCAAATGCTTTTGATGGGAAAGACTCTCTTTTCATAAACCGACCTGGCTACGATAAAACAGGACGCTTTGTGCCAAATGTTGTGAAAACTATTTCTGGCGATATTATCACCGAAACCTCTCTGGATTACAACATTGACGGGCTTGGAGACTATTACCTCCTTCCGCGCCTGACAACAAAAGAGGTTGTGATGAACCCGATTATTTATACCTACGGTTCTCAACACGCCCTGAAAATTTCTGTTATCAATCCAATCATCGCAAGCGGAAGTTTTCTTGGGATTGTCGGTGTCGATGTTTCATTAAATTGGCTACAACGTTCCGTAGAAAACCTGATTATCAATGGGTTAAAAGCAAAAGTCTATATTTTATCTCACGATGGCGTAATTCTCGGCAATTCTGGTAGCACCGATTTATTGGGAAAAAAGATGGAAGAAATAGTGCAAAACGAGGAAGAAAAACTTATCAGGATAAAAAACGGACAAGCTCATAAAGAAATAGTTGACGATGATATTCTTTATGAAATTCCTATTAAAATAGGCGAAACAAATTTCCCATGGCAAATCACTGTTTTAGTCGAGTCTGTAAATGCACAATCTGTTTTCCAATCTCATATTTGGAAAATTGTTTTCATCAGTTTGTTTCTTTTCATTATTTCGCTTTTTGTTTTTATTTCATTAACAAAAAAATATACTTATCAGCTTGTTAATCTTGCAGATACGGCAAATCAAATAGCAAAAGGAAACCTTGAAACAGACCTGATAAACACAACAAAAGATGAAATTGGGCAAGTTGGCACTGCAATCAATAGTGTCATCATTTTTCTTCGCGAAGTCGTCAGTATCGGCAGTTTAATAGCCATTGGCGATTATACAAAAACCCTAAATATAAAAAGCGAAAAAGATTTACTGGGCAAATCCATCAACAAAATGATTGACAGCCTTGTAAAAGCCGATGAAGACGATAAACACAGAAAATTAGAGGACGATAAGCTAAATTGGACGACCCAAGGCATAGCAAAATTTAGTGATATTTTGCGACAAAACATCACATCGTTCGATAATTTTGCATACGATATTATTAGTAAACTCGTAAAATATCTTGATGCTAACCAAGGGGGTTTATTTTTATATAACGACAACGAAAAAAATGATATTCACTTAGAATTAGTTGCTTCTTTTGCTTACAATCGGCGTAAATTTCTGGAGAAGAAAATAGCTCTAAACGAGGGACTTGTCGGCACTTGCGCTCTCGAAAAACAAACTATTTTCCTGACAGAAATCCCAACGGACTACATCGAGATAACGTCTGGAATTGGGAAAGCTACGCCGACTTCTTTGCTTATCGTACCCCTCAAATTGGAAAACGAAATATTCGGAATTATTGAGGTTGCATCTATCGAAATGTTTGAACCACACATGGTTAAGTTCGTAGAGAAGATAGGCGAAAGCATTGCATCGACCCTTTCTGGAGTTAAAATAAATCAACGCACAACTGCCCTTCTCGAAGAGTCTAAAAAACAGGCAGATGAAAAAGCATCGCAAGAAGAAGTAATGCGCCAAAACATGGAAGAGTTACAGGCTACACAGGAAGAAGCTGCCCGCCGCGAAGCCGAAATGACAGGGCAGCTGTCGGCAATAAACTCTACAAATGGCTGGGTAGAATATGGCTTAGACGGAATAATAAAAAGTATCAATGACATTTTTGCTGCACTTATTGGCTACAAAGCTGAGGAGATGATAGGGCAACATCACAGTAAATTTATCGATGAAAATACTTCGCAAAGCGATGAGTATAAGGCACTTTGGCAAGCTCTCGAAAACGGTATTTCGCAAAGTGGTGTATTTGTTTTTATCACAAAAAATGAGCAGCAAATCTACCTCAAAGGAACGTACAACCCGATAACAAATAGTGATGGTGAAATAGAAAAAATAATGCAACTTGTTTTTGATATAACTGAAAATAAGGTTCTTGAGAAAAATCTAACAAAGCGTACCAAAGAGATGGAAGCTGCCCAAACCGAAATGAAGAAAAAACAGAACGAGGTAACAATCGTTAACAGTAAAATGGTAAATACTCAGAAAATTCTTGAAAAAGCACTCCAAAAAGCGAAGGAAACCGAAGATAAACTCAAAATGCAAAACGAGCAAATGTTTGCTCAAGAGGAAGAAATGAGGCAAAACCTTGAAATGCTGGCAATTGCACAAAGCGAAATGACAAATAACCAAATTGACCTTGAGACAATAAACAAAGAAATGCAAAGCAACGAAAAAAGACTTGAAAAAGCTCTCGAAAAAGCAAAATCATCTGAAAAAGAATTAATTGCGAAGGCTGCGAAAATGACAAATCAAGAAAACGAATTACGTTTGGCATTAGAAAAAAAATTTATAAAAGAGATTTCTGACTTGAAAGCTCAAATAGAACAACAAAAAAATAAGTAAGGTCTAAACCTATTTTTTATGAAACGTTTAAGCTGTGAATTAACAACTTAGGTTAATAAAA
>JAOZMU010000301.1 GCA_029934165.1 Bacteroidales bacterium | reverse complement strand
TATGTAAAAGCAACATGAAACTGAAAATTTTCAGCCTAAAAGCTGAATGGGAGAGTTATACCCAAATTTTTTGGCGAAAATGAAGTTTGGAAAAATAAAGTTGTTAAGGAATAGCTGCCGTATTACTACTGCGTTTTGTCAGTTGCACGGCATTTCTTTTTGTTGTAATTGCCGCTTTGAGTTGCCCTTTGGGACTTTTTTGCACGTTGTCGTTGTTTTGCCCGAAAAGGGTTGTTGTCGCTAAGAAAGCGATTAGTAAAATTGTGATTCGTTTCATTTTGATTTGTTTATAAATGATTGTAAATAAGTTAATTATTAAAATGTTAAAAAATCAGTTGAAATTGATAAGAAAGTCAATCAAATTCATTCTGATAATTCCATCGTTGTTTGTTTGTGGTGTTTTGTCGAGGCTTAAAACATATTTGGGATAATTATCCGATATTTTTCGTAATGAATTAAATTCTCGCTCCGTTGTTTTTTGCGAACTCAATAAATAGCATACCTGAATATATATTTTAGCATCTTTCTTTTCTGCCACAAAATCAACTTCATACTCGTCGTATTTGCCAATGTAAACCGTAAAATCTAACTGCTTTAGTTTATGAAAAACCAAATTTTCGAGCAAGCCCGCAATGTCCTTTTCTCTGTATCCGTACATCGCATTTTTCAGCCCGATGTCCGATAAATAGTATTTCTCGTAGATTTCTAATATTTTCTTACCCTTTAAATCATAGCGTTTTACTTTGTTTATCAGAAAAGAATTTTCGAGATATTGCAAATAATTCTGAATTGTATCCAGCCCGACACTTATATTCTGCGATTTGAGATATTTAGAAATGCTACGCCCCGAAAAAACGCTACCAATATTGTCGAACACAAATTTTGTCAGGTTTTCAAACAGTTGTATGTTTCGGATTTTGTAACGCGAAATGACATCTTTTAGCAAAATAGTATTATACAGCGCATTAAGATATTGAAAAATAAACTCTTCGTTGTCTTCCAAGTGATGAATAACAGGAAAACCACCATATTTCAGATAATTGTAAAACTCAGTTTCGTTAGGCGTTATCTCTAATTGTTTGAATTGCAGAAACTCCTCAAAACTAAGTGTATGTAGCGTAAATTCGATGTATCTACCCGACAGCAAAGTAGCTATTTCTGATGACAGCAAATTGGAATTTGAGCCGGTGATAAAAATATCGTAATTGTCTTCGGCAAAAAACGACGCTATTGCTTTTTCCCATTCGGCAATATTCTGAATTTCATCGACTAACAGATATTTTTTTTGAGTTATGCTATCAAATTGTGCGGTCGCATAATCGTACAAATCTTTATAGGTTTTAATGAAATCAAACTTCATCAACTCCTTGTTGATATAGACAATCTGGTTTTCGTCCACACCGCGCTCTTGCAAAAGTTGGATTATCTGTTTCATCAAATAGCTTTTTCCACTTCGGCGAATACCTGTAATTACCTTTATAACAGGCTTATCAAAATACGGAACTATCTTATTCAGATAGTATTTGCGTTCGATGTTTTGTTTATTCATAATTATTATTTTTGTTTGATATGTCAAATATTTCCTTAAAAATATAAAAACTGTTTGGTATATCAAACACAATACGATATTTTAACAAAAATGTTTGGTGTGCGGGTTGTTTTTTTCTTTAGACCTGACATGTTTCCAAAACCTGTCAGGTCTGTTGCAAAAAAAAGGTGTCAATACAAAAAGCCAAATAACCATAATGGTATTTTGTTTCCGATTCCAAACTCTATATCATCGGCAGCGATATACGAGTTTTCGATGTCCGCTATCTGGTGATATGTTTTGTTTTTGCCGCCTACCTCAAAAATGTATTTGTCATCTACAATAAAATCGCCTTTTGTTGTGTAGTTTACATTGTTTGTTGTTTGTGTGCTTTGCAAGAAAAATGTTTCACGCAAAGTCCCCGTGTCTGGTGTTTTTGGAGTGATGGCATATAGCTGATTTGTGTTATTCAAATATATTTTATCTGGCTTTTCAAACCTTCGGAAACCCTTGCTTTGTGTTGTAAGTTGGGTTATCAGGTTTGAACTTTGCAAATAGTCCAGATAGTTTAAAATGGTATCTCTTGTGATGCCTATCTTTGAACTTAAATCGGAAATATTTGGTTTAAAAGGCACATTTTCAGAAATTAAGAGCAGTAGCTTTTTTAGTTTTACAATATGCGAATAATCAATTTTTTTTACAGCCGGCAAATCGGTTTCCAAAATGGTGTTAACTGTTTTCAATAACAAATTAGGAAACTCCTCGTAAGTTTCTCTATAAAAAGGATATGCACCATATTCAACATACTTTTTGAAATAAAAAATTGGTTTCAATTTTGAACAAACTTCTTTTGAAATTTCAAGATGATGCGCAATTATATCATCAACTTTATATGTTGGCAGTTTTATATTGTCCTCAATTTCAGCAAATTCTCGTAGCGACATTATTGGCAAACTATATTCCACTGCCCGTCTGCTTAAATCGGCATCGCCTTTTTTTATTTCCAAAATTGACGAACCAGTGAAAACGATTTGCAAATCGGGATAATCATCGTAAATGTTTTTAATCTCGATAGACCAGTTTATATACTTATGAACTTCGTCTAAAACGATTAGCTTGCCACCTAATTTAACAAATTGTGCAACAACATCAACAACGGTATTTTTTGCGAAATAAAGATCATCGAGCGACACATATAACTTTTGATGGTCTTTCAAGCTACTTTTTTTTAGAAATTGCAGCACCATAGTTGTTTTACCCACGCCCCTTGCACCGGTAATCGAAATCAGCCTGTGTTTTGCGTTCATTTCTGAAAGAAGAAATCTCTCGAAAGAATAATTTATTTGAGAGATTTTCTTTATTGATTTTTCAAATAATAGTTCCATTGTTTTGTCTTTTTAGAAAGTCAAAATTACATATTTTTTGCCTTGTTGAAAAGACAATTTTTGCAAATAATCAAAACCATACAATTAATAATTAATTTTTCTTTTTTTGGAATTATTGCCGTATATGGCTGTAAATAAACCATTTAGGAAAAATCTTTTAAAGGTTGGAAAAATCATTCAAAATTGATAAGAAAATCAATCAAGTTCATTCTGATAATTCCGGTGTTATTTGTTTGCGGTGTTTGATGTATCAAACATAAAACAACCTTTTGACACAACTGTTTGGTGTGGGTTGTCAGGTCTGGTTTTCATTGCAAGAGGTTTGTGGGTTCGTAAACAATGTTAATATAAAAAGCCAAATACCCATAGCGGAATCACGTTATCTGTGCCAATTTCAATATTGTCTTTTACGATATACGAATTACTTATTTCTTGGATTTGCTTTTTTGTTTTGTTTGCGCCACCAACTTCAAAAGTAAATTTGTTATTAATCATAAAATCCGCTTGTTTTGAAGCACATACAACTTGTGTGTTTTTTGTTTGATTCAGAAAAAATGTTTCTCTTATGTTGCCTAAATCCGGTATGTTTTCGCTCAGATTATACATCAAATTGGTGTTTTCGAGGTATATTTTTTCGGGTTTATTGAGGCTGTTTATGCCTTTTTCATCGAAATGCAACAACGAAAGCAAATTAGCATCATGTAGATACTTGATGTATGTTTTCATCGTATTTAGGCTTATGCCTGTACGCTGACTCAGAACGTTCATGCTTGGTTTGAAAGGAACCGACCGACTGATGATTTTCAATAATTTTTTTAGATATATAATGTTGGCTGTTTGCACAGATTCAAACTGCGGTATATCTATCTCTAAAACAGTAAGAAGGACTTCGTTTAGCTTGCTATGAAACGATTTTTTGTTTTCCAGATAAAAGGGATAATATCCAAAATTCAGATAATCGTCAAAATAGGCTAAAGGCTTGATTTTACCTTTAATATCTATCGCAATTTGGACATGATTTTCAAGGATTTCATCTAATGAATATGCCTCAAACCTTTGAATGTTTTCAAACCCTAAAAACTCACGATAAGATAATCCGGGCATTTCGTACATTACTGCCCTTCTGCTCAAATCTGCCTTTGCCTTACGGAGTTGCAATAGCGACGAACCAGTAAAAACGATTTTCAGTTCGGGCATATTGTCGTAAATATTTTTCAACTCCACAGACCAGTTCGGATACCGATGTACCTCATCAAGCGTTAGAAGTTTTCCGCCTTTTTTATAAAACTGGTCTGCCAAATCATACAATCGGTTTTCGGCAAACCAAAAATCATCTAAACTGACATACAAAACAGAATTGTCTGGGCTAAAATTTTGCTTTATGTATTGAAGCAAAAGGGTCGTTTTTCCGACTCCTCGACTACCTTTTATACCAATCAGCCGATTTGTCCAATCTATGTGATTGATAAAATTACGCACAACATTAGTTTGAGTGTCAGCATATTTTTCATAAAATTTTTGTCTGAGTAGATTCATGGTTTTAAATTTATTGATTACATGAACGCAATTTACAAATAAATGTCAATGTAAAGATGTTTATTTAACTAAAAACGTCAATGCACTGACATTTTCCCGAGAAAACATGCCACGATCAATCGTATAAAAACTTTTAAACTGTGATTTTTTTCATAATGTTTTTTTATAAATGATTGTAAATTAATTTATTAGACCTGACAGGTTTTGGAAACCTGTCAGGTCTGTTGTAACAAAAATAAACTTTTCACTTTTTTAATAGAGTAAACTAAGTTGAAAGATGCCTAAAAATCTGACAATTAAACCAAGTACGCAATATGACTTATTTCGTAGCAAAAGTCTTTGGCAGTTAATCAAAACACTATCAGAAGTTATTAAAAATAATCGACACTTTTTGATATGCTGATAAACAGCTCAATGCGCATAATTTAATATTTTGCTATTTATATTCTGTTTAAATTATATTTTTTTCACCTTTGATTACAAGTTTTTGCGAAAAAATCCGTATTTATTTTATGACTAACTTACATCAAAAAACAGGTGAATTTTTTGGGTTACATTACCCAAAAGCAAGGGTAAGTACTCTTACAAAAGTTCTTACGCTTTTTATTAACCTAAGTTGTTAATTC
>JAOZMU010000300.1 GCA_029934165.1 Bacteroidales bacterium | reverse complement strand
TAGTTTTAGTTAGGAATTTTAATGGCTTACTTTATTAAATTCATTTTACTTAGTTTGACAAAACAGATAAAATTTCATGAACAAACCCTATATAGAAAAAGGATTTATTAAATGTAAAAAATAATCTTATGGCAACTATTTTCACTAAAATAATTTGTGGCGAAATTCCGTGTTACAAAATTGCCGAGAGTGATAATTTCTTCGCTTTTTTAGACATAAGTCCCTTAGCAAAAGGGCATACGCTTGTTGTTCCGAAACAAGAAGTAGATTATATTTTCGATTTGGAGGATAAAGTTTTAGGCGAGATGCACATCTTTGCAAAAAAAGTTGCGCTTGCCATCGACCAAGTCGTTGATTGTAAGAGAGTTGGTGTTGCAGTCATTGGGTTGGAAGTGCCTCATGCGCACGTACATTTGGTTCCGATAAATAATGTCGAAGACATAAATTTTTCGCGTCCGAAACTTACGTTTTCTCCCGAAGAGATGGCGGAAGTTGCCGAGCAGATTTGTTCCAAAATTTAGTGTAATGAAAAGAATTGTATTGGCAATCGGTTTTTTGTTTTTTGCATTTTTTGCAATAGCGCAATCAACGACAGTGAAAATTGCGTTGCTCAAATATAGTGGCGGTGGCGATTGGTATGCAAATCCTACTGCGTTGCCAAACCTGATTGAGTTTTGTAATAAGAAATTGAAAACCAATATTTTTCCTGAATACGCGACCGTAGAAGTTGGAAGTCCCGATTTATTCAATCATCCATTTATTCACATGACAGGTCATGGAAACGTTGTTTTTTCGGATAGTGAGGCAAAAAATTTGCGTAATTATTTGATTTCTGGCGGTTTTTTGCACATTGACGATAATTATGGGATGGATAAATATATTAGACGAGAATTAAAAAAAGTTTTTCCTGAATTGAAACTCATCGAGCTTCCTTTTTCGTATGAAATTTATCATCAGAAATATGATTTTCCGAATGGTCCGCCAAAAATCCACGAACACGATAATAAGCCCGCACAAGGGTTTGGCGTAATTTACGAGAATCGACTTGTTTTGTTTTATACCTACGAGTGCGATTTGGGAGATGGATGGGAAGACCCAGATGTCCATAATGATTCTGACGAGATACGCCAGAAGGCTTTAAAAATGGGAGCAAACCTGATAAATTTTGTGTTTGATAATTAGCTTTCTAAGTGCCATGCACTTTTTAATATTGAGATAACGATTTACTATTTGACTGAAAATCAGCAACAAACAGCAAATAATGGTATAAGTTAATTTAATCTTTGTTCTAATAAGATTAAGCACACCGAGACTTTACAAAATTTATTGGACTAATTTATTTTTTTCATTTTACTTTTCGGAATAGAATGATAGTGAGTTGTGGTCTTTAAAAAACATAAAACTAATTTATTAATTAATATTTTTTCTCGAAAAAAAGTTATAACATTGTAGCCGATTTTACGAGGAAGTTAATATCAAAAATACATACACAAGATGGATTTAATAAAAGTTGTAGAAAATAAATTTGCTGTTGAAACAAACTTGCCTAATTTCAAAAGTGGTGATACAGTAACTGTACATTATAAGATTAAGGAAGGAAGTAAGGAAAGAATACAGCAATTTAGAGGTGTTGTAATTCAGCGAAAAGGACACAAAGAAACAGAAACTTTCACTGTTCGTAAAATTTCTAATGGAATTGGTGTGGAACGGATTTTCCCAGTAAAATCGCCTTTTATTGAGCAAATAGACATCAATAAACACGGTAAAGTACGTAGGGCACGTATCTATTACTTGCGCGAATTGACAGGAAAGAAAGCACGTATCAAAGAACGTCGCGTCCATTCAAAAACTACGAAGTAGATAGTTTTATTTGTTTGCAAATCTTGTGTAAGGTTTTTCTGCCGAGTATTGCAAACATCGCTTAAAAGTTTTGTGATTAAGAATTTAGAATAAACCCCGATTTTAATTTAAGGTCGGGGTTTTGGTGTATGCGCTCTTTCCCTAAGTGTTCTGTCTAAAGTTAGCAATTTTATGATTGTGCCAACAACCTTTCTATCAGTCCACGATTATCCACTTTGGCGTATTAAAGTTTTTATTCAGGATTTTTCTTCAACTGATTGATTTGCAACTTTAACGCCTCGTTTTCTTTCGTTGTTAAATTCAATTCATTGGAAAGAGTTTTTATTTTATGCTGCGCTTCAATATCATTGAGTTCTAACGTATTACTCTCATTCTTTAATTCCAGAATTTGCTTATTCAGAACCGTTTGTTTTTCCTCAAGTTTCTCGGACAAATCTCTGACTTGAATCTCTTTTTCCTTCAATTCTGTTAAATCGAAAGCAATATTTAGAATTTTGTACGGCACACCATTTTTATCTAAAATAGGTATGTAATTCTCAGAAAGCCAGTAATTACGGTGGTTTGATAGTTCTACATATTGAATGTCAGAGATAACTTCACCTTGTTGCAAACGCCTCCAAAATTCAAGGTATTCTTCTTCTGTGGTTCGTCGGACAGTAAATTCGCGGTGGTTTTTGCCTATAAATTGGTCTCGCGAAATCTCGAAGAAATCGAGGTATGAATTGCTGACATCTAATATTATAGCATCCATATCTAAGTTAACCACAAAAAATACGGAGTTGATAGCTTGTAAAATCCCTGTCAAATCTTGTTCTCTTGTGCTTGCTTCGTCGCGGAAATTTTCGAGTTTTTGGATTGTTTCTTCCATCTGCAACTCCTTTTGTATGAGGTTTTTGGAGTGTTTGTTAGATTTTTCAAGCAAGGCAGTTGTGTTTCGGGCAATTTTTGCGCTTGCAAAAGTCGCAGCAAGGCTACTCGCAATTCTTTCGATGAATGTTATTTTATGGTCTTCGATGTAATCGAAAGACGCAATTTCTATGACACCGTGCAAATTTTCGTCGATTATTAACGGCTCAAACAGCAAACATTTTGGCTTTGCTTGCCCAAGTCCAGAGGCTATATTGATGTAATTATCAGGTATTTCAGTCAGTAGAATCCGGTCTTTTTCCATTGCACACGTACCAACCAATCCTTCGCCAAGTGTAATTTTTTTATTGATAAATTTCTTTCTATTGTGTGCATAAATAGAAACCATTTGCAAAACTTCTTCTTTTTCGCTGTTGTCGAGCATGAAAATCGCTCCTTGATTGGTTTCTGTGAATTTTATTATCTCTTGTAATATCTTGTCGGCAAGTGTGTTAATGTTATTATTCTGTCGAATTATCTCGTTGACTTTTGCAATGCCTTCGTTTATCCATGATAGTTGGCGGGCTTCGTTTCGTCGGTCTTCTTCTGCTTGGCGGGCTTTTTGCAAGCTTAGTCGCATATCAATCAGCGAGTTTCCAAGTATATCTTTTTCGCTCAAAGGGCTAAACTGTACAGAAAACTGACCATCGCCTATTTTTCGTGCAAACTCGGCGGTGGCATGCCAGTTGTCGATAAGTAAATTTACCGAGCGAGCAATATTTCCTATTTCGTCGTAACGCTCTATTTCAATTTTTTCTGACAAATCGCCTTGTGCCAAACGAGTCGTTGCCAATACGATACTGTCTATTTCTTTTAGTAAACTCTTTGAAAAATAGGAAATAGCAAAAATAAAGAAGAGTACAACAACAAAAACAGCTATCAAAATAGTGTATTTAAGACGTTCTAAACCTTGTAATAACTCGGTTTCATAAACAGACGAGCAAATATACGAGTCTATTGATTTTAAGTACCGGAAATGTACCCATTTCCATTTTCCGTTTTCTGTTTCCGGCCACCGATACCTAAACATAATTTCCTTGTTTTCATTAGCAATTTGTAGGTGTCGATAAAATTCTGTTTTCGATAAATCTGAGCCGTTTAAATTTGGGTGGATAATAAGTTTACCAGCTTCATCGACTAAAAATGGGTATCCTGTTTCTAAGTATTTTATTTCGTTGAAGATGTTGTGTAACTGGGCTTTATCTTTCTCTATTATACCAACATACAACATTCCATTTATCTTTTTGTCAATGTAAATTGGTTTGTATATTGTTCTGTACCAAGTGTCTAACACAGATACGCGATTTATATATGTTTCTCCATTCTCGATAGCTAAAATCATCGCCATCGTATCTGGCACTAACACTTTTATCGCTCGTTCGTTATTGATGAACAAGTTTGTCGCAATCGGAAGATAGCCCTTGTCTGTCTTTTGGAAAACTGTTGCGGTAACTTCGCTGTCTTCTTTGATGAAATCTACAAAACTGTGGTCGCCTTGAACTTTTTTTCCGTTAATTGTCCATTCTGGAAACTGAATGTTTACGTAATCTTCGCTAAATAATTTCTGTATATTTTTTGTCTTAAAAATCGTATCCGATTCTGTGATGATATTTAAAATGTTATAGTAATAGTTAAGAAATTTCATGTACGCGTGTGCTTTTTCTTCTTTTTCGGATATGTGCGTAGTTATTAATTGTGTCAAATTATTCACTTGTAAATGTAGGTTTGCATTCACATCGTCAATTATTCTGTTACGCTGTGTCGAGTACATAAATACTCCAAGAATAGCATAAGAAATAATAATTATTGTACTGATATATAATACAATACGAGTGTTGAGTTTTATGGTTTTCAGAAAATTCATTGGGTTGTTTTTCTAATAATTACGAGTGTAAATTTACAGGTAGATTGCTTGACCTTTTTTGCTGAAATTATGACAACATAAAGATAGTCAGTGTTTTATGGACGACAGGGCGAACTGTCAGCCCGAAAAATATGTATTATGTTTTCTATCAATGCGAATTTATTTTAGGGACAAAATACTGTCCAGTAGATTGTGGTTTTTTGGTCGTGATAAGAACTTTTGTATGAGTACTTAATTAAAAATTATCATTTCTGTTGGTGTGGTAGCAATTTGTTGCAAGCAGTTTGACAAAACAGCCAAATTTTCATGAACCAACCCTGTATTCAACTATTTGAAGAATAAATTTTGTAAATTTGTGTTTTATATGAAACAGATAATTCTTTGAAAATGGAATTTATGGTCTAAGACCTATTTAATGTTGCTTACGCATTTCTGCAAAGTTCACTTAATCAG
>JAOZMU010000299.1 GCA_029934165.1 Bacteroidales bacterium | reverse complement strand
CGGTCGCTCTGCCCCGCCAGCCAAAAATCGCAAGCCACTTCGGCAAGCTACCGCTACAATCCCTGCCGCAACAGCTTCGTAGCTAGCTGTTTAACTAAACCGACAAGTTTTTATAAACAAACCATTTATAAAAAAGCAAAAACGTATCCTATAAAAACAGGCGAAGACCGCGCTACAATTTCAGACGTAAACGCCTTTGTAGCAAGCGGTTCGACAAAACAGATTCGGGACACAATTTAGAATTGCGCCCCAAATTATGTTATTTTTTCAGGCGTACAAACCAAAGTTTTGCTTTGTTGAATATCAGGTACATAACGGGTACAATAATCAATGTTAGGAAAGTTGCAAACGTCAGACCGAAAATTACCGTCCATGCCATTGGTCCCCAAAAAAGTGCGTTATCGCCACCAAAATAAATGTTTGGCTCAAATCGCTCAAAAAGACCTGCAAAATCAATATTGAAACCTATTGCCATTGGCACTAAACCAAGTACGGTAGTGATAGCCGTCAGCAACACAGGACGTAACCTTGTGCGCCCTGCATCTAAAATACAAGTTACTATATCGTTGATACTCAGATTGCCTTCCGTATCAATACCCAGTTCTTTTTTGCGATTTTGTTTCAAAAAATCTATGTAGTCAATCAACACAATGGAATTATTTACCACAACTCCAGCAAGCGAAATAATCCCGATGCCGGACATTATTATTACAAAATCCATTTTGAAAATCCCGATTCCAGCCAAAACACCTATTGTACTAAAAAATACGCTCGCAAGAATAATCAAAGGCTTAAAGAAAGAATTAAACTGACTAACAAGAATAATCAAAATAAGAGAAATTGCTATTGCAAGAGCTTGAGTCAAAAAACCCATTGTTTCTTCTTGCTCTTCTTGTTCCCCTGTGAAAGAGTAAGTTACATCGTGTGGCATTTTGAAATCGTCCATCATCAGACGCAATTTTTCGTTGATTTGATTTGCGTTGTAACCCTCAATGATGTTAGATTGTAATGTTACTACTCTTTTTTGGTCAATACGTTTAATTGTTCCGTAACTCGTTCCGGGCTTGATGGTTGCAACAGAAGAAATCGGAATTTGCATCAATTTACCTTTATTGTTGCGGAAAGTTATTTTCTGGTTCATTATCGAACTTAAATCGTGTCGATATGCTTCGTTGAACCGCAACTGCACAGGATATTCGTCTTCGCCGACTTTGTAGTCAGAAATTTCTTTTCCGAATAAAGAAGTACGCAATGCCCACGCGATTTGCTGTGTTGACATTCCAAAACGTCGGGCATGGTCGCGGTTTACCGAGACAATAAGCTCTGGTTTACCGACAGTTATATCCAGTTTCATTCCTTCAATTCCGGGTATTTTTCGGCGGTCTATTTCATTCAGAAGGCTATCACTGATGGCAACCATCTGCGATAAATTTCGTCCATGAATTTCCAGATTTATTGGCGCGCCAGTAGGGGGTCCGTTCTCATCTTTTTCTACAAAAATATCAATACCTGCGTATTTATTTAATAAATTATCCGATAATAGACGCATTACATCGCCAGTCTTGACGGTGTCTCGAAACTCAAAATCTACGAATTTAACAGTAATCATTCCGCGATTTGGCGTATTGCCAATACTGAACAGATTTTGTCGAGTAACACCTTCGCCAACAGTTGTTTGAATAGACTCAACATATTTAGAATATGGTTCAAGAACATTAAAAACCTTATCTTCGATGGTTTTCATCGTAGAATCAGTAGCGCGAACATCTGTGCCAATTGGCAGTTCTGCAATAATATTCACAAATTTAGGTTCGTTGACCGGAAAAAATACCACATTTGGTTTTCGCACCGCAAATAATACAAGAGATAAAAATAGCATCACAAAAATACTAATTAGGAAAAGATAGGGCTTAAATCCGCTCAGCGAAAATCGTAAAATACGAGTATAATAATTTTCTAACCACGTAAGAAATTTGTCCTGAAACCAGCGTGCAGCATCGTATAAAAACAAGGCATTTGCAGCACCAAGAATAGCAAAAAGCATGATAAAATTACCCATTCCCATTGAGTCAGTTGCGTAAAAACCAACAGCCATTAACGCAAGTATTCCGGCAACCATATACGATTTTTTCTTATTAAGTGTCTCTTTTTCCTTGTTATTTTTCACGAAAAAGAGCGATATTGTCGGTATTATTACCAGTGCTACAAACAGCGAAGATGTAAGTACAATTATCAGTGTAATTGGTAGCAATTTCATAAATTCGCCTATCAATCCTCCCCAAAAAACGAGAGGGAAAAACGCCGCCAAAGTCGTAGCTGTCGAAGTTATAATTGCTACTGCAATCTCTCCAGTTGCCTCACGTGCAGCCCTTAGCACAGGGTATCCCAAATCGACAAATCGATAAATATTCTCGACAACAACAATAGCATTATCAACAAGCATCCCCAGAGCGAGGATAAGAGAAAATAGTACAATCATATTTATTGTCTGCCCCATCATACCGAGGACGACAAACGAAAGAATCATCGACATTGGGATTGCCAAACCAACAAAAAGTGCGTTTCGCATACCGAGAAAGAAGAATAGAACCACGATGACAAAAATAACGCCCATTATCATACTGTTCCATAGATTATCTAGCTGAGACTTAACGTCTTTAGACTGGTCTGTTGTTATCGAAATATTAATATCTGGTGGAATTTCGCCAGATTTTTTTGCCAATGCTAAAATTTCGAGAGTTTGCTCGGCTGCATTGAGCAGGTTTTCGCCACTTTTTTTGACAACTTGCAGAGACACAACGGGTTTACGGTCGTGGCTGGCATAACTTTTTGGTTCTTCGTACCCATCGACAACATCGGCAACATCTTTCAAATAAACAATATTGCCCTCATTGTTTTTGACTATGGTGTTGCGTATTTCTTCCATGCTTGCGTATTCGCCGACGGTTCTAATAGAACGACGCGTTCCACCGACACGAATTTCGCCACCCGAAACCGAAACATTCTCGGCACCGATTGCTTCCTCAATATCGCGCATACTAAGCTCAACTGCCGATAATTTATGTGGGTCAACATTGATTTGAATCTCCTTTTCATAGCTTCCTTTTATATCGACTTTTGAAACTTCATAAACCGATTCAATCTCATCTTCAAGGTATTCGGCGTAATTTTTAAAATCATCTATGCTATAATCTCCCGAAAGATTTATCGTTAGAATCGGAAAGCCAGAAAAATCCAAATCCATCACCACAGGGTCGTTTAGAAGTGGGTCGTTGGGGAGTTCGCTTTTTGCTTTATCGACTGCGTCTTTTACGTCTGTTAGTGCGTCTTTTATGTCAACATTCGTATTAAATTCAACGAAAATCATTGAGGCATCTTGTGCCGATGTCGATTTTACATTATCTACACCTTTAACAGTTTTGAGTTCCTTCTCTAACGGTCTCGTTATCAGGTTTTCAATGTCTTCTGGTGGATTGCCAAAATAATTAGTTTGCACATACACCGTAGGCATTTGTACATCAGGAAACAGTTCTTTTGGCAAAGCTTTATACGCAATAACACCAAAAAGTGCAATTATAAGCGTCATCAATAAAATAGTATTCCGATTGGTAAGAGCCAGAGTTGTAAGCGGGAAATTTCTGGTTACTTTATTTTCTGCCATTATATTTTAATTTTTAAGTATCGTATTAATAGGTGTGTAAAAATAAACGATACTTTACTGGTTATTATTAACTTGAATATAAGTTATATACAATTTCTGAAAAAAATAGCACTATATTTATTTAATTATTTATGCTAAATTAATATGAAAAATTACTATTGAACAGAAACAAATTGTCCATCTCGCACAAGGTTGTACCCTTCCACAATGACTTTATCTCCATGACCTAATCCACTTGTTATCATGGTCTTTTCGCCTTCGTTCATTCCGGGCACTACGTATTTTTTTCGCGCAGTAGATTTCCCTTTCTTATTTTCGACAGTGAAAATATAATACCCATTTATGTCTTGTTTTATAGCCATAGAAGGAATCACGATTGCCGAATCCGAACTGTAATCATTAAGTTTGATGGTTGCCACAATATTGGGTTTCAATTTATTGTCTATATTGTTGATTTTCAGCCTCAACCGAAAGGTTCTATTAGCCGGATTTATTGTATTTCCTATGCGGAAAACACGAGTTTCGAGTTTCATATCTGGATACATCGGAAACGAAGCAACGACAGCATCGCCCTCTTTCACATTTGCCAAATAACGCTCAGAAATGTCAGCATTTATGTACATTTCGCTCAAATTTATCAGCTCAATAACTTGTCGTCCAGGGGCAACCAACTCACCGATTTTTAGGTGGATAGCATCGACAATGCCACTGAAAGGAGCGCGAACTTTTGTCATCTCAATTTGGGCATTGACGGCAGAAATCTGATTGTCAAGACCTTCCTTATTTGTTTTGGCTTGCAAATATTGCACTTCTGTTCCTATCTTTTTGTCCCACAGCTCTTTCTGTTTTTCGTACATTGTTGTAGCAAGCTCAAGTTGTGTTTTTAATCCTGCAAGTTGGGCAGAAAGCGCGCTCGAATTTAACGAAATGAGAAGCTGTCCCTTCTTAACAAAATTTCCTTCTTTTACCAAAATCTGCTTAATTTGCCCACTCATTTCGGGACTTACGTAGGCAGATTTAACTGCTTCCAGTGATGCTGTTGCCTCAAAGTAATGTGCAAATTTTTCGGATTGAATTTCCTGAATTTTGACGATTAAATTATCCACGCTTTCAACCGTAGCAACTGTATCAATACATAGCTGACCAGTCAATACTTCAATCTCTTCCTGTAAAGCCACAATTTTACCTTTTCGCGATTCTATTTTCGCTAAAATTTCTTCCTTCGAGCCAGATTCAGATTCGCAAGCTGATAGAAAAACTAATAGTATTAACAAATATTTTTTCATTTTCAAATAATTATTTATGTTTAATAAATTCATTTACTCAAGTTTCTGACTTCAATAACACCTTGAGTATCAAGTTGTTGCAGATGCAAAAAAGTGTTAAAATAGTTGCATAATTCGACATAATATTGTATCTTTGAGATAGTTACAAACCAAGTACA
>JAOZMU010000298.1 GCA_029934165.1 Bacteroidales bacterium | reverse complement strand
TAGTTCGAGTTTTACAGAATTGCGTAAGCAACACTAATTAGGTCTTAGACCTTACATGAATAACACTGGTAAATATACAAAATTAATCGACACTTTTGAGTTGCTATCAACTTGAATATAAGTCATATACAATTTCTAATAAATATATTAAAAAATGAAATTATTATGCAGTTTTTTTGTATTTACGATGATTTATGCCCAAATAAGCAAGGCACAAACACCTGCCACAAACAACCAAGAAAAACAAATTTACCAAATAGGAAATGATGTGAGTTTTGGGTATAAAAAACCACATATTTTGCAAAGTATTAAGGAAATACCAAAAAATGTTTCCGGCTATGCAAAAAGTAATTGGAACAAGAAAGGAGCAATTGTAGCAACAGGTGTTGTCCTTTCTACAGTTGCGTTAATTGTTGCAGACCAAGACATTATAGATGGAGGACAGCAATTTGGACGTTACATCAATTTATCCGGCGAAAGTAAATTCAAAAATATTTCGCCTATTTCTTTTGCTGAAATTAGCGTACCACAAAATCTAAATTCATGGTTTTATTACGCAGGAGATGGTTTGGCACATGTTCCAATGACAGCTTCATTTTTGCTTTACGGCTGGCTCGGAAAAGACAACAGAGCATTGCAAACAGGTCAACAACTAATTGAAGGTTATATTGTTATGGGAACAGTAACTCAATTATTGAAACATATTACTGGTCGAGAATCTCCTTTTAAAGCATCAGAGCCAAGAGGTGTATGGCGATTTTTACCTAATCAAATCGACTATCACAACTCCGTGCCAAAATACGACGCATTTCCATCTGGGCATTTAGCGACAATCATGCTGGCATTAACTGTTATTTCGGAAAATTATCCTGAGAAAAAAATAGTTAAACCACTTGGTTACACCTTGTTAGCATTATGCGCCTATTCAATGTTTAATAATGGAGTTCACTGGGCAAGCGATTACCCGCTGAGTATTGCTCTTGGGTATTCCTACGGAAAATATATCGTCAATAGATATAGAACTGTTCAGAAAAAAACTGGCGAGTTTTCAGCTCAGAAATTTAGCTTCTGGAACAAACTGCACATATTACCAATAATTACGCCATTTGGTGCTGGAGTTGGTTTGCGTTACGAGCTGCCATGATTGTTATGCGTTGTCAAACAGCGATTTAATAATTTTTGAATAGTGCGACAAAAGATGATTTCGTCGCAGTTTTAAAGTTGGCGACAATGCTCCAGATTCAGAAGTCCAAGATTCGGCAATGAGTACAAACTTTTTTATCTGCTCGGAACGACCGAGTAAATTATTAAGCCTAACCACTTCATTATCAAACAGTTTGCGAACCAGCGTATCGGCAATAAGCGAAGCGTGGTCAGAAAACTGAAGACCTTTCTCACGACACCAATCGGCAAGCGCAGTAAAATCTGGTATCAGCACAGCAGCAGCGTATTTCATTCCTTCGCCAACTACCATCGCTTCTTCGATAAATCGCGATGCTTTTAGTGTATTTTCTACCATTTGTGGTGCAACGTATTTTCCCGTAGAAAGTTTGAATATTTCCTTTTTTCTATCAGTAATTTTCAGGAATCCTTCATGGTCATATTCGCCCACATCGCCAGTATGAAACCAGCCGTTTTCATCAATCACTTTACGTGTTTGTTCTTCATCTTTGTAATAACCCTTCATAATACTTGGTCCTTTAAGTAGTATTTCTCCGTCTGTGGCAATACGTATAGTTATCGCATCATAGACAGGAAAACCCACCGTACCAACTTTTATCCCCTCAGGATGAAGTGTAATACAGCTAGAAAGCGCAGTTGCTTCGGTAAGTCCGTATCCTTCGACAACAGGGATTTTTGCAGCCAGAAAAAACTGAATAATATCAGGGTGCAACGCAGCTCCGCCACAAATTGCAGCTTTGATGTTTCCTCCGAGTGCTTTGCGAGCTTTGGCAAAAACTGTTGCATCTACAACTTTGTGCCAAATGCTTTTAGGAAATTTATACTTCTTGCCTGGCACATAACTTTCAACAAATTTCATTGCCTGATTGAACAAAAACTTTTTTGCTCCTTTTTGTTTTATTCCATTTTCTTGTATTTTATTATATATTTTCTCAAGAATTCGTGGCACGGTTATAAATCCGTCAGGCTTAACATCTTGGAAGTCGCGAGCAATCGACATGATAGACTCGGCGTAGTAAACGCTAATTCCATTGAACTGATAGTAATAGCCGACAACACGCTCAAAGACATGGCATAATGGTAAGAAACTCAGCATTTTATGTGTGCTACCAAACGGAAACAGTATCATCGAAGGTTTTACCAAATTCAAAAAATTCCAATGCGAAAGCATCACTCCTTTTGGCACACCAGTTGTTCCAGATGTGTAAATTATCGTAGCAACATCGTCTTTATCGACAGCATCTATTCGGCGTTTAAGTTCTTTTTCTAACTCATTATCGGCATCTTCTTCGCCCATTTTTCGCAAATCTTGCCAATTCAGCGCACCCGAAATTTCATCAAAAGTAAAGATAAATTCCAAGCCTTGAATATTCTTAGCAACTGGCGCAATTCGTTGATACAATTCGTTTTCGCCGACAAATAGAACTCTAATATCGGCGTGTTCAAAAATATATTTATAATGCTCATTACTTAGGTTTGGATAAACAGGCACATGTATTACTCCGGCTCTCAACGAACCCATATCAACAAAATTCCATTCTGGTCGATTAGATGATACAGATGCAATTTTATCTCCTGCATTAAGACCAAGAGATATTAGTCCTTTTGCTAAGTTATTCGAGGTTTCAAAATAATCAGAAGTACCATACTTCCGCCATTTGCTATTTTCCTTTGTAACGAAAAGGTCTTGTTTATCAGGAAAATACTGATTAAGATGCTCTAATAAATCGACTAATCTTTCAATTGTATTCATTGTAGATATGTGTAAATGTTTGACTGTTGATTATTGAAATGTTTTCGTACAGTAAAATTCGCGAAACTAAATATTACTAAAACAAACTCGTAATAACACTGGCGTATTTACTTTCAAGCCGTTTTCTTTGTAGTTTTAGTGTGGGTGATAATTCGCCAGTTTCTGTTGACCAAGTTCCTGCATCTAGCACAAATTTTTTAATTTGTTCCGAGCGATTTAGCTTGCTATTGAGCTTATCTACTTCAAGTTGAATACGCTCAATAACTTGCGTATTAGCTACTAATTCAGTATCAGTTTTAACCGCAATGTTGTGTAATTTGCACCAGTCGTACAAAAAATCTTTGTTGGGAACTATTACCGCTGCTGCAAATTTTTGTCCTTCGCCAAAAACAAAAACCTCCTCAATAAAAAACGACTCTTTTATGGTATTTTCTACGTGTATTGGTGCTACAAAAAAACCAGTAGAGAGCTTGAAAATTTCTTTTTTGCGGTCTGTAATTTTCAAGAATTTCTTTTCAACAATATCGCCAATATCTCCGGTATGAAACCATCCATTTTCGTCAATAACTTGATTAGTAAGATGTTCGTTTCGATAATATCCTAACATCAAATTCGGACCTCGGAAAAGTATTTCGCCATCGTCAGCAATTTTAATTTCCATTTCATCACTGAGTACCGAGCCTACTGTACCGGCTCGCATCTCTCTGTTATCCTGTGGATTAACGCATACTACGGGTGCAGTTTCTGTCAGTCCGTAACCTTCGCGAATAGGGATTCCTGCTGCGCAAAACAGCTTGCAAAGTCGCGGTTGAAGTGCTGCGCCGCCAGAAATTATCAAGCCTGTTTTGCCGCCCAATGCTTCTCGCCATTTTGAGTATATTGTCTTATCAAGAAATGAGTGCCTAAGTTTTTGGAAAAAGTTCATCTGTTTGTGAGGCTCATAATTGAATCCTGTTTCGACTGCCCAGAAAAAAATCCTTCGTGCTATGCCTTTCAAATTTTTTCCGCGCGCTATTAATTTTCCGTAAATTTTTTCGAGCAGGCGAGGTACTGTAACAAAAATTACTGGACGAACTCGCTTTAAATCTGCGGATAATGTTTTTGTAGAACGAACATAATGTATGCTACATCCGGCGTAGTGATAATAGTAATTTACCATACGTTCGAGAACATGACAAAGGGGCAAAAAACTTAGTACTTTGTCGTTTACGCCAAAATGAAAAAGTTTTGCGGCGGCTTTTACTTGGCAAATAAAATTCCTGTGTGATAGCATAACGCCCTTGGGTGTGCCGGTAGTGCCAGATGTATAAATCAATGATACAAAATCGTCTGGTTTGACGGCATTTTTACGTTTTTCGTATTCTAACTGATGCTTTTCTTGTGTTGCTTTTCCTTGTTTTAGTAGCTCGTTCCAGTTAGTGATAGTCTCTATTTCATCGAAAGAAAACACACCTTTTAGCGATGTAACTTTCTGAATAACAGGACGAATATGTTCATATATTTCGGCATTACCAATAAAAAGTAACTTGGCTTCGGAGTGCGAAAAAATGTGCAAATAATTATCACGACTTATATTTGAATAAATAGGTACGTGAATTGCACCAATTGTAGAGAGAGCAATATCTGCAAAATTCCATTCGGGACGATTATTTGTTATTGTTACAACTTTATCTCCAGCAGAAATTCCCTGTTCGATGAAGCCAATTGCAAGATTTTTAATTATTTGACAGTACTCGACAACGCTATATATTTGAGGTTTATCGAGGCTACTGTCGGTTAGAAAATCTTGTTTTTCAGGAAATTGCGATGCCAGCCAGTCCGGAAAATCACATAATCGTTCGATATCTATCATTTTTATTCGCTTTCGTAGTTGTTTTTTTGAAAAAGTCTTTGTTGTAAATTAAAGGCAAACATGCTTTAATCAACTTATAATAAGCATATTAAATAAAGACACAAGTACTTGAATAATGCCTATGTTGCAAAGTTGGTTTTTTTAATGGAAAAACACATAGTAATAATCACATAAATTTTATGTTTTAGTGCTTTTATTTGCAAGGTTTGTTTCCGCGAATTTAGGATTTGTTTATTAAAAAAATAATTGAAATTCTGCGCAAAAAAGTACGTAAGTAATGGAAAATTAATAATTAATAATTTTGCTTACGCCTGATTTAGTTT
>JAOZMU010000297.1 GCA_029934165.1 Bacteroidales bacterium | reverse complement strand
AAATTTATTATTTTTAACTCTAAATCTAAATTTATTATTGTCCAAAGTCTAATAGCAACTTATGTTAATAAAAAGCGTAAGAACTTTTGCATGAGTACTTATTAAAGACTTTACACTCTTTTACCGATAAAAAATCCCCCAAATTTTCATTTGTGGCTAACAACAGGTCGTCCTACCGGACTTTTGCAATGAAACACCAAGTGTTAAGCACGACCCGTTGTTAGTCCACAATGATAATCGTGGGCATCGCTGTGTTCAACAAAAACCGTTACAAGTTAATATCGACTTTTGTTTTTTCTACTAATTCAATAGTTGAAACTACCATCGTTTTATCTACAGCTTTACACATATCATAGATAGTCATTAGCGCAATACTCACCGCTGTTAATGCTTCCATTTCGACACCTGTTTGCCCGTTACATTGCACTTCTGCACTCACACTCACACCGTTATCAATAAGCTGAGCCTTTACTGCTACTTTTGTCAGTCTCAACGGATGACACAATGGAATAAGATTGCTGGTTTGTTTAGCAGCCTGAATTCCAGCAATTTCGGAAACTGTTAAAACATCGCCTTTCTTCAATTCATTCTCTCGAATCAATTCTATTGTCTTAGTTTGCAGTATAATAGTTCCCTGAGCAACAGCTCTGCGTTTTTGGATAGACTTATTTCCCACATCTACCATTCTGGCGTTTCCGTTGTTATCTACGTGCGTTAATTCATTCATTATGATAAAATTATTTCTAACCACCTATTCCACTAAAGTAATTTCGATGACTATTTGTTCCACAATATGGTTTGTTTGTTAGTGCAAGTTCTAACGCTTGCTCGACTCCTAATTCTCTGATATTATATTCCAAATCAGAGAACAAACAGGGTTTCAAAAGTCCATTGCTGGTAAGCCGTAAACGATTGCATGACTTGCAATTACCGCCCTCGCCACCATCTACTTGCCAAAAAAGCCCCTTTTCCAAGTCCATTTGCCTGATATATCTGATTTGCAAATTGTTATCTTCACAATATTTAGTAACAGCCCGAGCATCAGGCTCGTTAGAATTTTGTTGTATAACACAATTTATTTTTATTGGTTTAAAGCCAACTTCTTGTGCGACTTTTATGCCTGTCAAAGTTTCTGCGATATTTCCGCCTCTTGTTATCTTTGAAAACTGCAAAGCATCAATCGTATCAAGGCTAACGTTAATTCGCTTTAAACCAGCATCATACAACGGTTTTGCAAATTTTGGCAATAGCACTGCATTGGTTGTCATTGCCAAATCGACAACTCCTTCAACATCAGCTATTTGCTTAATTAACTCTACAATCCCACGACGAACAAGAGGCTCACCACCAGTAATCCTGATTTTATCAACTCCTTGTTTTACAACCAATTGAACTACGTCCAAAATTTCACTGAAATTTAAAATTTCTTCATGGTTCAATGTTTTTATTCCCTCTTCTGGCATACAGTAGATACAACGCAAATTGCATCTGTCTGTAACAGAGATTCTTAAATAATTAATTCGACGATTATATTTGTCTAACATCAACAAATTCTCCTTGCTTTAATTCTACTTTACCAATAGGAATTGCTATTAATCCGTCTGCTCGAACCAGGGCGTTAATATGTGCAGAACCATTGTAATCAACGGGTTTAACATATCCTTCATCTGTTATAATAACAGGAATCCATGATTTTCTTGATGCTTTTTTTCTTGTATGGTCGCAATACATCGGCAGTTTTATTGCTTTTGGTGTATATTCTCCATCCATAATACTAATTATCAATGGTTTAACCAGTAGCAAAAATTGCACAAAAGATGATACTGGATTACCGGGCAGTCCAAAACAATATTTGTTTCCTTTTTTGGCAAAAAGAGTCGGATGTCCAGGTTGTACTGCAATGTAATGAAACATAATTTCAAAACCTAACTCTTTCAATACTAAAGGTATATAATCAAAATCTCCTTTAGAAACGCCACCTGATAATAAAACAATATCATTATTGGCTATTGTTTTAAGGATAGCTTCGCGCACATTTTTTTTTGCATCTATGGCAATACCGGCATAATCAGGAATTGCACCAACCTTAGTAATTTGCGCAATCAATTGATAGGCATTGCTATTCCGAATTTGTGATGTTTTTGGTCGTCGATTTGGCTCAACAAGTTCATCGCCAGTAGAAATAACGCCAACTGATGGTTTTTTTGCCACCCAAGGTTGCGAACACCCAAATGTTGCCATAACAGCAATGTGCTGAGGCTCAATACAAACACCTTGTTTTATTATGATAGTTCCATTGTTTACGTCTTCGCCTAAAAGACAAATATTTGTTTTTGGCAATTTCGGAGCGCACATAACAATGCCCAAATTCTCGTCTGCATCTTCGACCATTACGATGGTATTTGCACCCTCCGGTATCATTGCGCCCGTCATTATTTTTGCGCATTCTCCAGCCGTTATTTTATTTTTCGGAACAACACCAGCCTGTATTATCTCAATGATTTCTAGTGGCTTATCCAAATCTTCTAAGCGACAAGCATATCCATCAACTGCCGATTTATCGAAAGGCGGCATATTCATATCAGCGACAACATCTTGACGTAAAATACGCCCCAAAGAGTCGTTCAAATCAACCTGTTCGGCATCATTTTTTATTGCCTCAGAGACTACAATCTCGTAAGCTTGCTCAATAGTAATCATACAATATTTTCTATTTAAAATTCTATTTAAAATTCGAAAAATATAAAATTTTAATCAAATGTTCAAATGATTTTAACATCTTTTGCAACACACCACATTTACAAGTGGTTATGCAAAAAAATGCAAGTCAACTTTTTGTAAGTAAAATGAATTTAATAAAGTAAGCCATTAAAATTCCTAACTAAAACTAAATCAGGCGTAAGCAAAATTATTAATTTTCCATTACTAAAAGCTATTTTCTAATAATTTTTTTCGTAAATATTCCGCTATCTGTCTGAATACTAACAATATAAATTCCACTTTCAACATCAGATAAATCAATGGTTTCGTTTTGCGATAATCCTGATTTTGCGATAATCTGCTTGCCCATAATGTTAAAAACACTTAATTTTTGTACTTCGTTTTGTGTAAAACGGAACTGAACAAGCCCTGTTGTTGGGTTAGGAAAAGCCGAAAACTGTGGCTGAGAAATATCTTCGGTTACAATTCCTGTTGTCGAATTTGGTTTAAATTTAAACCCAACTGGACGATGGTCAGAAACATCATTGTCATACGTATTCCAACCACCAGAAAGGTAGTCATCAACCTCTATTGTTTGAACCACGGAATTAGAGTTTTCAAATTCATCGAATAACTCATTGGTTATCAATATATGGTCGAGGTGAGAAGGCCATGACGGGTACGACCAATGCGCACTTGAACCATTTGCAATGTCCATATCTACAAATTTATAGCTCGAAGGATTATTCAAAAATATCTGAAAAACATTGTTAGAATTTCCGTCTGTTAGCTCATCGTTAAAATCGCCTACCAGAAAAACATTTGCATCTGGCAAATTATAATTTATATATGTATTCAACAGATTACAAGCATCATAACGCCTCGTTTCTTCATCGTTTGGGTCGTTCAAATTCAAGTATCCATTGCCACAACATTTCAAATGGTTATTTATTATTGTATAATTTTCGCCTTTAAATTTAAACTTAAAAACGCAAGGTGCGCGAGGAAACTCACGCCAATTGCTTGGGTATATTTCATAAATTTCTATAAGCTCAATAGTCTCTGTATTATATATATACGCCAAGCCGGAATAATCATCATCTACGTAATAGGCATCCCAACCGGGCAAATTATCAACCATAGTTGTAAATGTGGCAAAATTGTCTATCTCTTGCAGCGCAAATACATCGGCATCAATCTGTTGTATTATTTGCGAAACATAATTTACTGTTGTTTGCCCGTTTTTAGGAAACCACTCGATATTCCAAGTAACAATCTCCAAAGTCGTATCTGTTCCAAATGACAGGTCTTCAAGGGTTTGAGCATTAGATTGCAGCCCTATAATAACTAAACATAGTATTCCAAAAAAAAATTTCATGAGTTTTGATTTATGTTGAATAAACGAAAAATGAATAACAAAAGTAGTATATTTTACGTAAATTACCTCAAAATCAAATTAATGTGTAAAATTAATAGATTATAAAAATTTTTATTACTTTAGCTTTTTTACAAACCATAAAAAATTGTTTATGAAAGATTTAGTCGTAACTATCATACAATCAGACCTTATATGGGAAAATATTTCTGGAAATTTGAAGCGATTTTCGCAAAAAATCAATGCTCTCGAAGCTCAAACCGATTTGATTGTCCTTCCGGAAATGTTTGCGACAGCTTTTTCAATGTTGCCAGAAAAATTTGCTCAAAAGATGGACGGCGAAATTGTTAGCTGGATGCGAAAAAATGCAGCCCAGAAAAAATGCGTAATTGCTGGCAGTGTTATCATCGAACAAAACGCAAAGTTTTTCAATCGGTTGATTTGGATGCGTCCCGATGGAACATACGAATATTACAACAAACGCCACCTTTTTCGCATGGGACTCGAGCATGAGCATTATGCGGCTGGTGGTGAGCAAAAAATTGTCGAGCTAAAAGGATGGCGATTTATGTTACTCATTTGCTATGATTTACGGTTTCCGGTCTGGAGTAGAACGCGTGGAAACTACGATGCAATGATTTATGTTGCAAATTGGCCATTTCGTCGGGCAAATGTCTGGAAAACATTGATTAAAGCACGTGCTCACGAAAACCAAGCTTTTGTTATTGGTGTCAATCGCATTGGCGACGACGGAAACGGAATTGCTCATAGTGGCGATTCGGCAGTGATAAGCCCTATTGGAGCAGAGCTATCTACAACTAAGAGTTTTAGGGAGCATCTTGAGACTGTAATATTGTCTGCTGAAGAGTTGAAATTTCTTCGAAAATCATTTCCGGTTGAGTTAGATTCTGATGATTTTGAAATAACACGATAGTCCCTACATAATGGTGTTGGTATGCTAATTTTTACTATATTTGTAAAATGTATTTAAAATTTACTTCCAGTGCAAGAAAAAATAATTGATTTATTTTTTCCA
>JAOZMU010000296.1 GCA_029934165.1 Bacteroidales bacterium | reverse complement strand
GTAAGCAAAATTATTAATTATTAATTATTAATTTTCCATTACTAAGAGTACTTATTTTAACTTTTAACGGCTTAAAAAAACACTCAAATATTCCCGATATTATCACATTTTTTGAATTGTTAAAGCTTAAAATACCTGCGTGCAAATTGGCTAATTATATATTGTGAATTGCCTAAATCATACTTCTGTACAGGATTTTAACCTGCGTGTAAATACTTAATATTGTTATTAACAAACGATACTAATTAAAAATTGGTTACCGCTTGAAAATAAGAATTTTATGCAATCTGAAAAGTAAATTATTTAACCTAACTTAGTATAACAGATATGGCTTTTAATTTTGATAGTTTATTACGAATTTTCGTTTCTTCGGAGGAAGACACACCACCAAAAAAAGATTTAGATACAAAGAAAAAACAGGAAGAAAAACAGAAAACCACAAAACCAAAAACCGTCCATCAACCAGTTGTAAAACAGAATGATACAACTTCGCCAAACGGCACATTCAACAAAAAAATTCACGAAAGTTTGATGCTTGCTTTGGCAAAAGCAAATATGCCTGGCGAAGATTATCTGGAATTTGCCAAGGCACTAATTGCCATGAAAAATATTCCGTTAGAAGAAAATGTGAAGATACAAACCGTGCTGGCAACACTATCTACCAAAGGTTTAACGGTTGAAAAAGTTGTTTCGAGTGCCGATTATTATATTAAGATTTTGCAAAACGAGAAGGACAAATTTAACATAGCCTTCGAGAATAATAAAACCGAAAAACTCAAGCAAAAAGCACAAACCGTTTCTGAGCTTGAAGAAGCGATAAAGAAAAAAACCGAACAAATTGCACTATTGACAGAAGAAATTAATAAAAGTAGAGATGAGGTTGTTAGTGTTAAAAATGATATTCAGAAAGACAAAACCAAGCTACAAACAATGGCAGGCGATTTTAACATAACATATAGTTCTGTTGTAGAGCAAATTAAAAACAATATAGCCAGTATCAAGAATTTTGAGGTTAAAAAATAAATACTCATATTATTTTATTCGTGCCGACTTTATGAACAGACATTAATTATTCATTACTTAAACTAAATATTAGCTAATTATGCTAGACACTAATAAATCGCCAAAAAGTTTTTGGAAACGCTCCGAGGGCATTACTGGAGCTGTTGTAATAATCGGTCTGATTGTCGTTGGGCTACTTTTTTGGTCGACGATTGCGACGTTTGTAGTCAGTGCATTGTCGTCTTTACTAAGTGCAATTCTTCTTTTTGTAGGGATAGGTATTATCCTGTACATATTACTTGACCCGAAAGTTCGTGCTTTGGTTTGGTATATGTATAAAAGCGTAATGAGGTGGATAACAGGAATTTTTGTTCAAATTAACCCAATTGCGATTTTGGAATCGTATATAGATTATTTATATAAAAACCTTAAAGAGATGAACGGGCATATTGCAAAGCTTAAAGGGCAGATAGTCAAGCTAAAAGGTATTATGCAAAAAAATAAAGACGAAATGAAAACAAGCCTTTTGATGGCAGAGCAGGCAAAGAAAAAGGGCAATATGGAATTGGTAACAATCAATACTCGTCAATTTGGACGACTTCAAGAAGCCAACAAAAGATACGGCATATTACTTACTCGAATTAATTTATTACACAAAATTTTAGGTAAAATCCACAAAAATTCGGGCTATTTAATTAAAGATATTGAGAATGAAGTGCGTATGCGAAAGCAAGAAGCGGCAGCTATCAAGGCAGGACACTCGGCAATGAAACGTGCAATGAACATCATCAACGGCGACCCAGACAGAAAAATGATTTTTGATATGGCGATGGAGTCAATAGTCGAAGATGTCAGCAACAAAATTGGCGAAATGGAACGCTTCATACAAGTATCGGGGTCGTTTATTGATAGTGTCGATTTGCAAAACGGCATTTACGAACAAGAGGGATTGATGAAACTGGAAGAAATGGCAGAAAAAGGAGTTTCGTTTTTGCTAAATGACACCCCATCTGATCTTTATACCGAAAATTCTAATGACAAAGATGTTGAAAAAGACAACGATTTAGGAAATATTAGCGCGTACAACGATTTATTCAATTAAAATTTCAAACCAAATGAATGATTTAATTTTATTTACCTACCAAGAATTTGGATTTCGCTTTTATTCACAGATTGGAAACACTATTTATATATACGATTAATTACTTATTTATTCATTAGAAACCTTTCGTTTCACTGTCGTGGAAATTGGTACGGGCAGTCTATCGAATTGTTTTGCAAATTTTAACACATGAAAACTAGATTAACACCATTTTCTAAACTGCTGATTGTAGCAGTTGTGATTGCAGGACTTGTTTTTGCTGCCCATAAGTTCGAGCTAATCAAATTTGACAAAATAACTGGCGGAGAAAACTCCGAAAATGATAGCACTGATGATGACGATGTTATAAAAATTGGAGTAGTTACTTGGGGCGGATATGTTGGTGGTCAGTATTTTAACAAAGGATTCAAAGCCAATGCAGAATCGCGGTTTTACAAAGATTATGGCTTCAAAGTCGAGTTTCGAGTTCTTGACGATTTTGACGCATCTCGCGAGGCATGGAAAGCAGACCAAGTACACCTTCTTTGGGCAACAATTGACGCATTTACGACCGAAGTAAACGGGTTGAAAGAGTTTGAACCTCAAGTAGTTTTCCAAGCCGATTGGTCGCGAGGTGGCGATGCAGTCGTAGCCCGTAGAGGAATAAAAAAAGTCGAAGACCTCAAAGGAAAATCCATCGCCTTTGCGTCCATGACACCAAGCAACACGTTTTTACTATGGTTGCTAGATGCCGGAAACCTCTCTTATTCAGACATTAAACCAAAAATAGTTCCTAGTGCAATTGATGCTGCCGACCTTTTCAAAAAAGGACAGGTTGACGCTGCCGTTGTTTGGAGTCCAGACGATGCCGATTGTGTTGCAAAAGTTTCGGGCGCAACGATTTTACAAAACACAAAACAAGCATCGCACATCATTGCAGATGTTTTTGTTGTCAAAAAAGCGTATCTCGAAAAAAATCGGGACAAACTCGAAAAACTTTATGAGGGTTGGATGATTGGTGCTTCGGAGATAAATAGCTCTGACGAAGCAAAACAAGAAGCCGCAGCAATTTTATCTGATGGACTGAATCAACCATTGAATTTTTGCGTAGAGGCAATAAATAATGTACGACTTTGTACGAACGGCGATAATATAAACTTTTATAACCTGAACGGAAATTTTGGTGGCGTTACGGGCGAAGATATTTATAACAAAATGGAGAAAAAATACAGAGACATCAATATAATTGATGGTGGTATTCCAAGCTGGCGACTTATCGGAAACCCAACCTTGGTAAAAGTTGCAAAACTTCAAGGCGAAGCACATGCGGCAGAAAAAACCACTAAATTTACAAAAATCGACGAGTCCGAAGCTACTAAAAAAGAAGCAGTTGCAACAAAAGGAGTTCCAATCACGTTTCGTACTGGCGAATGGCAGCTGGACGAAAATGCTAAGTATATTGTTGACAATGCCTTTCTTGACTTAGCAAAATCCTTTGCAAATGCGCGTATTCGTATCGAGGGTAACACCGACAACGTAGGTGCGCGACAAGCTAACATTAATTTATCTAAAAAACGTGCGCAATCTGTTGTAGATTATTTAGTTACAGAACATAGATTTGATGTCAACAGATTTGTAGTTATCGGAAACGGACCAGATAAACCAGTTGCAGATAACAATTCGGACGATGGACGTTCAAAAAACAGAAGAACTGATTTTGAAATTATCCCAAATTAAAAAAAACTACACACTTGGCAGGTTATTTGCCGGTGTGTAATTTTTTTTATAAGCCATCTTTATTAAATAATAAAATAAACCAAATATAATGAGTAAACTATTTCAAATTGGAGCAAAATTACGAAAAAGAAGCATTCTATTCATTGAGATTTCTGGTTTAATTTTCTTTTTATCTATTTGGATGCTAATCACATATCCGGGTAGCACAGGCACTCTACAACTGACCTGTTTCAGCTCGCACGAACTAAATTACACCCTGAAAAACTCTTCGGGCTACGAAAAACACTTTGCCGGCAACACAACATTAGACTCGATTCCAAACGGAGAATACAATCTCGTCATACGTTTGGGCGAAAAAACAGAGTTAGAAAAAACAATATCTATCATCTCTGGTTTTTCATTTCCGCAAGAAGATACGGTAAAGCACGAAAAAATTGTAGTTCACCTTAAAACCGAATCCTCGAATTTTGGGATAGTAGAAAAGCAGATATTCCCAAATCCATCTTATGTTTTACATTCGTATAAACGCCTATTCAAGGAAAAAGAACGAATAGAATTTTCCTCCGTTTCGATGCAAGTTAGCAGCCTGATTTTTCATGCAAGCTACTCCATATTATTGAATTTTTCGGGCTATGCACTAGCAATCGGAATATCACTTATTGTTGGGTTTATTATCGCACTTGTTCCATTTTTTCGGGCACTTCTAAGTAGGTATATAGATGCCATTCGGTTTGTTCCACTTGCAGCCGTAACAGGTTTATTTATAGCATGGTTCGGCATTGAATTTGGTATGAAAGTACAATTTTTAGCATTTGGTATATTCGTCTTTTTACTACCAGTAGTTGTTCAGCGCATCGGAGAGGTTGACAAGGTTTACCTTCAAACAGCCTACACTCTTGGTGCATCGCAATGGCAACTGATTCGTTATGTTTATTGGCCTCATGTTATTTCCAAAATAATTGATGATATACGTGTTCTAACTGCAATATCTTGGACATATATCATTGTAGCAGAAACAATTAATGCCGAAAGTGGTCTTGGTAAACTAATTTTCAACGCTCGCCGAAGAAGTAGATTGGACGAGGTGTTTGCAGTTTTATTCATCATTATCCTTGTTGGTATCATGCAAGACTATTTATTTACTAAGATAGATAAAAAAGTTAATCCGCATAAATACGAGTAGAACATTACATGTAAACGCATGTATAAGTACTCTTACAAAAGTTCTTCCGTAAAAATAGGTCTTAAACATTAATTAAGGTCTAAGACCTATTTTTTATGAAACGTTTAAGCTGTGAATTAACAA
>JAOZMU010000295.1 GCA_029934165.1 Bacteroidales bacterium | reverse complement strand
AAAATTAATAATTAATAATTAATAATTTTGCTTACGCCTGATTTAGTTTTAGTTAGGAATTTTAATGGTTTACTTTATTAAATTCATTTTACTAAGAACTTTTGTAAGTAATGGAAAATTAATAATTAATAATTTTCCATTACTTATACGGAACTTCTTGATTTATTGTTTGAAGATTTAATCGCCAACAAATTTGTGGTGTCTGGTGAAGAGCTTTCTGAATAAGTGCATCGAAAACGTCAAAATACTTCTTTTTCTGTTTTCATTTCACTAAAGTAGCTTAGTATCAGGTAGTCTGTAAATCGCTCTCGTCCAGATTTATTGAGATGCGATGGGTCGCCAAATTGATTGTCAGGGTACGTAATAATTGAGTCCGAAATTTCAAACGCAGGATATTTTTCAGCAATTTTTTGCATATATACCTGATATTCTGACACAAACGAAGGCTTCAGACAAGCAACAGATGTTTCATTCATCGGCGAAAACTCAAAAATTACCTTTATTCCTGATTTATTACATAAATCTAAAGTGCGCATAAAATAATAATGGAGTAATCGAGGTGGTAAAAAATGTTTCAGTTGCGTCTCGTAATTCTCTTTAGGATAATCAGTTGTAAGTGCTGGATGCGGTCGCCTACCGCGCATAGAATCCATTATCTCGAACTCACGAAGATTCTCTTCTTTAGCCCCAACTATGCTACTTTGTCGTATATCGAGCTGAAAATACCCAATATAATTTGCTCGGTACGAAAAATATTTCAGTATCGGTGGAACTGATGTTTGTTTCTTCTGAATATTTGTTGCAACACCAATGTCTCCAGCCGTTTCTATGATAGTTTGAAGGGTTTTATGTTTTTCAAGTTCTCCTGAAATACGTATTATTTCGGCTATTTCATTGTAATAAAAAAAATCGTTACGCACAGCAAAATCCCAAAATGAAAATAATTCTATCATCGAGCGTGGTGATAATGAATAATAAATAATTTGAGGTTTTGGGTTTATTTTCAAATAGTTAACCAATGTGTAAAACATCTCAATAGAAGTTGCACCACCTGCCGCAAACGACCACGTGTTTTTGATTTTATTTACATCAATAGCCGCATTTACGCGAGATTCGCCCAAAAAAAGCACTTCAATATTTTGCTCAGAAACTCCATTCCTAAGTCGCTCCGAAAGATAATGCCATCTATTGTTATTTTTTGAATTATAAAAAAATGGAAAAAACTCTATAAAAACAAACAAAGTGACATACACTAATAAAGAAATGATTATCAGTCTTTTAAATAATTTCCAAATCATTTTACTAATTTTAAACAAGTCAGATTATACTACGTTATACAACGAATCTCGTTCATGCGCTACACGTCCCGATTGTACCGCCATTTTCTCAATTTCGCCTATCGTTAAAATTGGCTTCCTGTCGTTTGCTCCAGCCATTGAGTATATTTTCGTAGAATCGTGAATAGTTCCGTCAATATCATCGACACCAAAAGAAAGTAATAACTCTGTATTTTTCTTTCCAATCATTGGCCAATAGGCTTTTATATGGTCAAAATTATCTAAAAATATGCGAGATATTGCGAACATTTTCAAGTCTTCAACTATGTTTACTTCACCAATTTTTGACATAAGGTTGTTTGCTTTTCGATATTTGAGCGGAATAAAAGCATTAAAACCTGATGTTTTGTCTTGTAAAATCCTCAACCTATTTAGATGGTCAATACGGTGTTCGTAGTTTTCGATATGACCGTAAAGAATTGTAGCATTGGTCGGTACGCCATTCTTATGAGCCTCCTCGTGGATTGATAACCACATTTCGGCAGTGGATTTGTCATTGCAAATATGCTTGCGTATTTCTGTCGCAAAAATTTCTGCGCCTCCTCCAGGCATTGAGTCAAGCCCAAAAGATTTCAGTTTACGAAACCCATCTGCAATGGACAGTTTTGCTTTTTTAAACAAATAATCTAACTCAACTGCTGTGAATGCCTTTACATGAATGTCTGGCGTAGTTTGCTTTATCTGCCTAATTATTTTTCCATAGTATTCCAAATCATACAAAGGATGAACACCGCCAACAATATGAACTTCTGTCGGACTGTTTTTTTTCTGCTTTTCGACCTCCGTAATGATATCGTCTATCGAAAGAGTCCACGCATCGGCATCTCCTTGCTTCCGCGAATATGAGCAAAATTTACAAGAATAAATGCAGATATTTGTTGGTTCTATGTGGAAATTACGATTATACCAAACATTGTTCCCGTTCTTAGAAACACGCACATAATCGGCTAAAATACCAAGAACTGCTAATTCAACGTGCTGGAATAAATACATTGCATCATCAGTTGTAATACGAATTGAGTTGAGAATTTTATCCGCAATTTCTAACGTCTTTGAATTGCCAACAAATCCTGAAAGCACCTTTTTTACAGCTTGTTTCATGTGCATAAGTTGTTTAATATTCTAATTACTAATTAAAAATTAGCAATTAAGTATTAAGATTGGTTATAGCTTGAAAATAAGAGTTTTATGCAATCTGAAAAGTAATTTATTTAACCTAACCAAGTAGGATATAATTATTTTGAACTTGTAATCGCCATTATTAGTTTTTTTCGAGGCGAATTCTTGCATCAACGGCAACTACTCTATTTGCCGAACCTAAAAGTGGGTTCAAGTCCATTTCAAAAATTTCTGGAGCTGCTGACAATAAAGCCGATAAACAAACTATTGATTTTGCAAATTTGTCTTCGCTTATTGGTTCTTGTCCGCGAACTCCTTGAATGATTTTATAACTACGTAGTTTTTGAATCATGCTGTGTGCTTCGTTCATACCGACAGGAACAATCCCAGCTTGTGTGTCTTTCATCACCTCAATAAATATTCCACCCAAACCACAAAGTATTATATGCCCAAATTTATCTTCGCGTTTTGCTCCAACAAACAATTCTGTACCACTCAGCATTGGCTGCAATAAAATGGCGGTTGTATCCTTGATTTGCATCATTCGCTCAAATTCTTTTCGGACAGCGTCAGTATTTTTAACATTCAACATAACTCCACCAACATCAGACTTATGCACTGGTCCAACAACTTTCATAACTATCGGATAACCAAGATTTTCAGCCTCAATAATTGCCTCTTCTTTTGTCGTTACGACACTTTCTCCGGCTCTATCAATTCTGGCTGCATCAAGAAGTTCTTGGACATCTGTCGGATTCATGTATCCATTTGAACATCTGTCTATTATGCTACGAATTTTTATTTTATCAATCGGAGTAGATTCTTCTATTTCTGCGACTGGTTTTGGTGTCGAATAGACTTTCACTAAGGCATTTGCACATGTTACTTCATCAGGAAAGTTTATGCGTCCACTTGCAAGAAAACTTTCGACTTCTTTTTCGGCATTTACAATAGATGGCAAGATTGGATAAATGGTTTTTTTACATATAGCCATTTTTTTACTCAGCACTTCATAAGCATCAAAAACAGGGACTAATCCGGGGCTACCAAAAATAACGAACATTGCATCAATATTATCAAAGTCGTTTTCGCAAGCATCAATAATATGCCCCAATTGCTCGGCACTTCCGGTGGCAAGAAAATCAATAGGATTGGAAACAGATGACCCTGGATAGAGCTTTTCTAACAATTGGTTGGCTTTATCTCCCTCAATATGAGGTATTTCCAATCCACCATCAGACAAAGCATCTGTCAACATAACGGCTGGTCCGCCTGCATGGGTAATAATTGCTATATTCTTGCCTTTCAGCTCTTTGTGCATAAAAATTGATGCTACCGTTACCAATTCATCTCGACCAGCGCAACGTACAACGCCAGCTTTTCTCAAGAGTGCATCGACGGCAATATCTGAGCTTGCCAATGCGCCTGTGTGTGAAGATGCTGCACGGCTGCCAGCTTCGGAATTTCCCGATTTTATTGCAGCAATCCGACACCCTTTTTTGATGAGCGAAGAAGCATGTTTGAGCAACATTTGCGGTTTGTTAACACTCTCGATGTATAGTAGTTTTACGGGCGAACTTATTCCATGCTCGTAGGTTTCATCTAAATATTTAAGAATATCTTCCACGCCAATTTGAGCAGAATTGCCAACGGAATATACGCTAGAAAAAGTCAATCCGTTTGGCACACCAGATTCCATGATAAAAACGGCTGTTGCTCCAGAACCAGAAATAAAATCAACTCCTTGAGAATCAAGTTTTGGAATAGGAGTGGTAAAAACACCACTATAATTTTGGTTTAAAACACCTATACCGTTTGGCCCGATAAGCGACCCATTTACACTATTTATAGTCTCGACAATTTGAGCTTCGAGTTTTGCACCTTCTTCATTTTCTTCGCTGAATCCGGCAGATAATATAATGAAAGCTCGCGTACCTTTTTGATGAGCGAGAATATCGATTGTTTGTGGGCAAAATCTGGCTGCAATGGCAATGATAGCCAAGTCAACCTGCGGAAGTTTTGAAGCATCGCGAAATGACTTTACTCCCTGAATTTTATCTTCTTTTGGGTTTGTTACATATAAATTGCCGGCAAAATTTCCGGCAATAATATTTTTGAGAACCTTACCGCCTGGCTTGTGGATATTGTTTGACCCTCCGATAACTACGATACTCTTAGGATTTAATAACTGCGTATTAATCATGTCGATATATTTTTTAATGTAATACTAATGCAATTTCCAAATATTTTTTTCTGCAATTGTACAAAGATAAATAATTTATTTTTTAATCATTGCTAATTGCATAATTTCAAAATATTGTTTGAAGAGAAAATTTGACAAATATTGTTATTTATCTGGAACGGTATTATGTTGATTTTCAGGACAATAGCAACGTTTAAAATGTCGAATATTTTTGTACACATACTTATTTCATATTTTATACAATTATTATTGTCTAAAAACGTATATTTACAGATAAAAAGTTTTTCAGTCGAATAGCAAACATTTATCTCAATATTAAAAGTGCAGGCACTTCAGTGTTTATTAATGAAAATTTATCTGTTTTGTCAAATCACTTGCTACAAAGGCGTTTTGCGGCAGGGATTGCAGCGGTAGCTTGCCGAAGTGGCTTGCGATTTTTGGCTGGCGGAGCAGAGCGACCGAAGGAAGCTCCTGCACCGACATTGCCAAAAACGCAAGCCACAA
>JAOZMU010000294.1 GCA_029934165.1 Bacteroidales bacterium | reverse complement strand
ATTTAACAGAGCTAAAAATAGCTAATTATTAACACCCCAGTCTTAGACCTTAGCTGAAAAGACGGAAGAGTTTTTCTTACAGTCGCTAAATTATTTAAAATTCTACTAATCAATGAATTAGTGTTTTTCTTAATAGTTCTTCCGTCTTTTCATGTCATTAATATTAATGGAGTGCCTCAGGATTTGTTCATAAAAATCAATTCACATTGAAAAGCTGATACAGAACAACCATCGGCAATTGTTTTTGACATCGGAGTTGCAAAGTTTAAATTATGATAACAGTAATATCATATTGTCATTTTTTTTTTATATTTTAGCCAATGATTACTAAGGAACATTGACGACTTGACGGCAAAAACAATTAAATAATAATGTATGTAACATTTGCTTTGAAGCCGGCTACTTTGGCATCAATTTTCGTTAAAACAATCGACACTTTCAAGTTGTTATCAGCTTGAATATCTGCTACATATAACTCCTAATAAATAACACTGAGAGTTTATACTTTGCGTCTTTGGTATATAAAAAGTGTACAGTTTATTTGTAAATTATGAAACACGCCTAAAGATTATCACAAAAGATTTGAGAAATTAATATTGTTGTAAATATTGTTTTTGTTTAAGACATGGAAAACGTAAAATTAGGAAATAAATTATTACTACTTATAGCTTCGGTTGCAATCATCTTTATCATTGTTGCCACGTTTAGTAGCAGTTATTTTTTGAAACAAACTTATAACCAAGAAGTTATACACGCAACAAAACGTAGAGCGCACACCATAAAGACACTGTTAAACGAGGTTGCAAAAAAGAATGTCTATTCGGCAACAGTTTTTGCAGACCTAGATTTTGTTCGGACAGCCTACGCAGAGTACAACCAAAATAGTAGCATAGACAACGCCGCAGACATGATTGAGCTTGGAGTCCGCCCAATATTAAGTACCATCTTCAATAATTCTGGCAGCACTCCAAAAGTAGGATACTACCTACCACCAGCTACTCTTTTGTTTCGCTCATGGGACGATAATCGAGGCGAAGATTTAAGCCGTTTTCGGAACTCAATAATAGAAGTTAACAACAAACAATCAGCCATTTCGGGTATGGAAATTGGGCAGCAAGGATTTGTTATTCGTGGCATAGTTCCTGTTTTTGAGTCGGAAGAAAACAATTTATTAGGTGCTGTCGAAGTCTCAACAAACCTACCTAAAGTGCTGAATACCATAAACTTATACGATAACGAACAGATTGCAATTTACATAGACCAAAACCAAGCGAAAAAAGTTACCCAACTGCAAAAAAAATCGCGTGTTGAGCTTAGTCGTCAAACAATTGGCGATTATGTTTTTTTGGAAGAGTCCTCAGAAGATTTCAAAACAGGCAATCTCAATCAGCGTATTCTCGACTACGCATCGACCAGCAATTTTGCCTACCGCACCGTTGGCGATTATTTCTATGCCGCATTCCCGATAAAAGATTATCGCGGAGTAACGACAGGAGTTATTGCGATGCAATTCAATCAAAAAGAGTTATATAGCTATATTTCAAATCTTATTCTCATTTTAGCATTATGCGGTCTTGGCGGCATTATACTTGGTGTTTTCATTGTTCGCCTGATGATTAACAAAGTTATTAGCCAGCCACTAGAAAAAATTCTTATAATATCAAACACGATGGTTTATGGCGATTTGGCAGAAAAAATTGATTATTCGTCGGACAACGAAATAGGCATGATTTCGCACTCAATAAATAAAGTCGTCGATGGACTACGCAACACCGCCGCTTTTGCAAACGAAATTGGTCGCGGTAATTTAAACGTAAAATTCTCTCCGCTCGGCAAAAGAGATATGCTTGGAAATGCTTTGCTGACAATGCAAAAAAGCCTTCGAGAAACTGCCCGCCACGAGAAAAAAAGAGTGCTTGAAGAAGAAAAACAAAAATGGATAACCGAGGGAATTGCAAAATTTGGCGACATCTTACGCCAGAATAACGACAACATAGAAACCCTTACCCATGAGATAATTAAGAACCTTGTCAAGTATCTCAACGCAAATCAAGGCGGGCTGTTTATCCGAAAAGAGGACAAAGAAGAGCCATACTACGATTTATTGGCGGCTTATGCCTATAATTATCAAAAATATTACAAAAAACAAATAAAAATCAACGAAGGGCTTGTCGGAGCTTGCGCCATAGAAAAAGAGACAATATATATAACAGAAATTCCTGATGATTACATCGAAATTGAATCCGGGCTTGGGAATGCAAATCCATCAAACCTACTGCTTGTCCCGTTGCGTATGGACGAAAACGTTTTGGGAATTGTCGAGTTGGCATCTTTCAATCAGTTTCGCGAATACGAAATAGAATTTACCGAACGGATTGCAGAAAGTGTAGCATCGACATTATCTATTGCATCAATAAATTCTCGAACATTAGAGCTACTCGAAAAATCCGAAAACCTTGAAACAGAATTAAATTCAAATGCCAAACAACTACAAATAGCTCGCACCGAATTAGAAGCCATTACCGAAACTACATCTATAAAAATTGCCGAAGCCAACGAACTCTTAAATGCTGTTACTCACTCATTTATTAGAGCCGATTTTGATTTAAAAGGTAATGTAATTTATGCAAATACGCACTTTTTGGAAGTGATGGAATATACCTCGAAAGAAATTCAGGGGCAACATTTCGGAATGTTTTTGCTACAACGCGACCAAACAGAACTTGATATTATGTGGCACAACTTAGTGAACGGTAGCAACCACTTTGAAGAAGCAGTAAACCATAAAACAAAATTCCGTACTGTCTGGCTATTAGATACATACACATCTGTTCGTAATCGCGAAGGTGAGATTATTAAAATTCTATATATGGCTATAAACATAACAAACCTGAAAAAACAACAGCAAGACTTTCACCAGAGGCTCTTAGACCTTGACTCGCAAAGACGCAAAGAATCCGAGGACTCGGAACAAAAAAACGAAACGTGCAAAACCGAAAACGAGCAACTAAACAGGCAGCTCCGCGAAATGGAAGGAATACTGCAAGAGTCCAAAAGTAGAGAAAGCGAATATTTGAACCGAATGAAAACAATTGAAACAGAGAAATTTAGCCTTGATGCACGTATCAATGAATTGGAAAAAGAAATTGAAAAACTGACTGAGGAAGAATAAATGATACAAGAAGCAATAATATTAGCAGGCGGAAAAGGCACACGTTTGGTATCAGAAATTGGCAAAGAAATACCAAAACCAATGGCAGACATAGACGGAAAACCATTTCTGGAGCATCTCTTAAACCATCTTGAGCAATTCAATGTATCTGAAATTATTTTGTCTGTCGGATACCAACAGCAGGTTATAATAGACCATTTTGGCAATAAATATAAAACGCTAAACATTACTTATGCCCCTGAAAACGAACCACTTGGAACAGGAGGAGCAATCCTTAACGCGATGCAACACGTGAATGAAAAAGAAGTATTCGTTATCAACGGCGACACGTTTTTTGATGTTGACCTCACCAAACTTTACCACTTTCACCTAAAAACAGAAGCCGGACTTACGATGGCTCTAAAACCGATGAAAGAGTTTGATAGATACGGCACTGTGGAAATTTACGACAATAGAATCGTAGGATTTTCCGAAAAACAATACCAAAAGACTGGACTTATTAATGGCGGAATATACATAGCAAATGCCAAACTGATGCGAGCAATTCCGTTTCCACAAAAATTCTCCTTCGAGACAGATTTCCTTGAAACAAACTACCAACGATACCACTTTTTTGGATATGTGGCAGACCAATATTTCATCGACATCGGCATCCCAAAAGATTATATGCGCGCAAAAACTGACCTGAAAACCAGATAGTTAAACCTTGAATTATATTTTTCTCGCTTTTTTTTTCGCAAAACCTTACCGATTATTCAAAATTTTTATACTTTTGTTTACTACATTAATTTTCAATTTTTATTAATCAAAAACAATTAATTATGAAAAAGATTTTACTTTCAGTACTTGCTATCGCATTCTTCTCTATGTTTGCAAACGCACAAGACATTTCTACTGCTAGAGCAGCTTCGACTGGCGATGTTGTAACCATTTCGGGTATTGTAACTAATGGTGCAGAATTAGGCTCAATTAGATACATTCAAGACGCAACTGCTGGTATAGCTATTTATGCTCCTTCTGGAAACATTTTATTAGAAAATGTTGTACTTGGAGACGATATTACTGTTACTGGCGAGGTTGCTGAATACAACCAATTATTAGAAGTTATTCCAACAGAAATTACAGTCAACTCTAGTGGAAATGATTTGCCTGATTTCCAAGTTGTTACTCCAGCACAAATCAACGAAGATTACGAAGGAGAGCTTGTCAAGGTTGAAGCAGCTACATTTACTGAAACAGGTGTTTTTGCAGGTGGAACAAACTATGAAATCACAGCAAACAGCGAAACAATTCCAGCAAGAGTTAATTATGAAGACAACGGAACCACTTTAGTTGGAGTTACTATTCCAACTGGCGAAGCAGTTGTTATGGGTGTTGTTGGACAATACCACGCTGACGATCCTGCTGCTGGATACCAAATTTTACTAAGACATTCAGAAGACGTAGTTTCTAGTTCTTCTGCAATCAACGAAGTTACTTCTACAGTTGGAGTTTATCCAAACCCAACAACAGACGCTATCACAGTAACAAGCCAAGCAAACATTGCTACTGTTGAAGTTATTAGCATCACTGGACAAAAAATCATCACGCAAACAGGCATCAACAACACAGAATGTGAAGTTAATGTTGCAGAATTGGCAAACGGTGTATATTTTGTTTCCATGACTGACGTAAACGGAAACGTTTCGACTTCAAAAATCGTAAAAAAATAATTATTTTTTTCCTTTAAAAAAAGCTGTCTCATTTCGAGACAGCTTTTTTTTGCACTACTCCGAAATTTTAAATAAACTACGAATTAGACACATGATAATATTCATGTTACAAAATTTATTTTTTCATCTTAGTAAAATGAATTTAATAAAGTAAGCCATTAAAATTCCTAACTAAAACTAAATCAGGCGTAAGCAAAATTATTAATTATTAATTATTAATTTTCCATTACTTACTCAAGTTTCTGACTTCGCCCTTACAACTTGATATTTAACACATTGCAAAGAAC
>JAOZMU010000293.1 GCA_029934165.1 Bacteroidales bacterium | reverse complement strand
CTGAAAAATCTAACATACTTAGATGTAAGCGGAAATAAGCTAACTGCCTTACCAAAAGAGCTTTCCAAGCTAAAAAAACTAAAAACGTTAGTTGCAAACAAAAATCTTTTGTTCGATTTGCCTGAGAAATTCAAAAAGCTCAAAAAGTTGAAATCTCTCGACTTATCCGAAAATGAATTTGAAACTATCCCGAAAGTTATTTTTCAAATTTCGGATTTGGAAATACTCATCATGAACTCGAATCGGATTTCTATTATCCCAACCGAAATTGAGGAGTTGACAGAATTAATGGAATTGGATTTGCATAAAAATCGGATTTCGGTACTTCCAAGTCAGATAGAGGAATTAGTTGAATTACAGTTTTTTAACATGAAGTTTAACATGCTTTTTTCGTTGCCACCACAAATTGGCTCGCTTGAAAAGTTGCGCTTTCTTGATATGCAATCCAATCAGTTAAAAAATATTCCGTCAGAAATTGGGAGGTTGAAAAATTTGCGCAAACTATATTTATGGCAAAACCAAATAGAAAAGCTGCCAAATGAGATTGGCGGACTTATTAATCTGAGCCATTTGTATCTGAATACCAATAAGATAACAAAAATTCCTACTCAAATTGGCTCATTGCGTCGTTTGGTCGAACTTTCGTTAAGTGGCAACGAAATAGACTCTCTGCCAAAAGAGGTTAAGTTACTCCGTGCCTTGCAGGTTTTAATCCTTAACCGCAATAAAATCAAGGTGTTACCTACGGAAATTGGAAACCTGACAAACTTGAGAGATTTAGACATAAGCGAAAACAAATTGGATTCTTTGCCTTCCGAAATCGGAAAATTGAAACGCCTCCAAACTATTCATTTACACTCAAATAAGCTCGATAGTTTGCCTTCGGAAATTGGAAATTGGAAAAACATCGAAATTTTCACTCTCAATAATAATAGACTTAAAGAAATGCCTGTTTCCATCAAAAAATACAAAAAACTACGTATTTTAGACTTGTCGGGAAATAAAATATCTGACGAAAAAAAGGAAAAAATAAAACTCTGGATACCTAAAACTAAAGTCTATTTTTAGTCGCGATATTTGCGTGATTAACAGTAACATATAAGATTAACGATGCGCCATTGTTAGATTAAATAATGTGTCAGAGCAAGTTTAAATCTTGCGTGTGCTACAAAAAAACAGCGAAGTCAAAAACTTCGCTGTTTTTTGTATAATTAGAAAATGAGTATAATTACCCTGCTTTTTTACTTATTTGGGTTATACTCTGATAATGCTGTAAGAAACTTATTCTCAGCCAATTCGATGTTCTTTTTGAAGATTCTGCCACCCGAAGCATTTTTGTGTCCGCCACCGTTAAAATAAGTTCGCGCAAACTGGTTTACATCAAAATTTCCCTTCGAGCGAAAAGAGTACTTTATCAACGTATCAGTTTCCATTATAAAAGTCGAAAAAATAACGTTACTAATTGAAAGAGCGGTATTTACAAACCCTTCCGAATCTCCAATTTGATAATCGAATTTTGCTTTTTCGTTTTCAGTTAAGCAAATATACGCAGCTTTATACTCTGGCAAAACAACGAGTTTCGAACTCAAGCAATACCCAAGTAGCTTTAATCTATTATGAGTATGATTGTCCATTAATCGTCTCGTAATTGCCTCTTTATTAATGCCATAGTCCATAATTTCTGCGGCATTACGGAAAACATCAGAATTTTTCACCCCAAAACTAAAAGAGCCTGTATCTGCAATTATTCCAGTAAAAAGACACTCAGCTACTTGTTTATCAATAAATTGCGGTACATTTAATTCCTTTATTACAATATAAATTTTTTCTGCCGCCGAACTTACCATCGTATCCGAAAAAATAATGTCGAAAATTGGATTTGGCATTGGATGATGATCAATGAGTATTTTTACGGCGTTATTGTTTTTCAGATTCTCTCCAATCTCTCCAATCCTGACTGGGTCATTAAAATCAAGGCAAAAAATTAAATCTGCCTTAGCAATAATTTTTTTCGATTTTTCTACGTGATTATTGTAAATAATAATTTTTTCGCCGTTGGGCATCCATTTTAAAAATGCGGGATAATTATTCGGAACAATCGGAGAAACAGTATGCCCCATATTCGTCAAAAATTTGTATAATCCTAATATTGAGCCAATTGCATCGCCATCTGGATTGATGTGCGTCAGAAGAGTTATCTGTTTTGGCGACAACAAAAGCGTTTTTAATTTTGCTATTTCTGTGTTGAATGTCATATTTTCTTGAAATTAGAAGAAAAATCAAAAGGTTCTATGGAAGAATATTGTTGGTATTGAATTTCAATTTTGGCATAGGACTTTAGATTATTGCGTAAGTACTGATAATGTACATCTTAACAATTTTGAAATGATTTGCAATATATAGAAATTCTGTAATAAAAATTATTCCTCAGAAATTTACATAAAGAATATTTATGTAATCGCCTTGTTATAAGGAATATAACGGCATAACAAATATTGAACCAAACAGAAAATTTATTAACCAACAACGTTCTACCATAGAACCAATCAAAATAATCAATACTATAAATTTTTGTCTTAATATTAAAAAATGTTGGGTATTTATAGCTCTATTCTTCTAAGATTCCGTGTCCTTGACGCATAATTTCGACTTCGTCAGACGAACAATTAACAACAGTTGAAGGTCGTAAACTTCCGTATCCGCCCGAAATTACAACATCTACTAATTTGCTGTAATTTTCATATATTAACTCAGGGTCTGTTCGATACTCAATAATCTCGTCTTTTGTTGGTACAGATGTCGTAATAATAGGATTGCCTAATTCACGTACTATTTCGTGTATAATATTATTTTCTGGAACTCGAATACCTGCTGTTTTTCGCTTATTCTTGAACATTTTCGGAACCTTATTACTTGCCGGTAAAATAAAAGTAAACGGTCCGGGTAAGTTTTTTTTCATAAGTTTAAAGATATGATTATCAAGAGGTCGCGTGTATTCCGAAATTTCAGATAAATCGGCACAGATAAATGAAAAATTCGCCTTAGTTGGAGAGATATTTTTCAATCTAGCAATTCGTTCGTAGGCACGCGTATTATTTATGTCACACCCGATACCGTAAACTGAATCTGTTGGGTATATAACAACACCACCCTCTCGTAAAACATCTACAACTTTGCGTATTTGACGAAGACTTGGTGTTTCTGGGTGAATTTTGATAAGCATAATAGTTTATTTAATCAGTAGAAAGATAAATTATATGGTAAGTAATAATGCCTATAAGACAAATAAAATCCCGTCTGCATAATAATTTATTACTACAAAAAATCACACAATCTAAATTTTGTCCTCGACAGAATAAACATCACATTAAAGCTCACAACTGGTTTATAATCAAGGGGGTTTGATGCTGAATTTGACAATATTAAACACATACAAATTGACCGCAAATGTAGAATAATTCGTATTGTTTTCCATGAAAAATAGCAGAAAATCAATATATTTGCTGTATATAAACAAACTCGTTTCGCAATTGAGATAGGCAAACTGTAAGAGCCTGTGAAAGATAAACTTCAATAGTCAATTTCTATTTACTGAATTTGAAATTCCCTGACCTGTTCCTTAGCGATTTTCGTATTAAGCGGAAGTAAATGACAGTGAAATGCTTGTTATTTGCCTGATTAGCAATATTATACAATTCATATCAAACAACACTATGAAAACTAAACCAGAGAAAGTAAATATTATAACTTTAGGTTGTTCTAAAAACTTAGTCGATTCGGAAAAATTGCTTACGCGATTAAGAGTAAATAATGTAGATGTCGTACATGACTCTAATGATATTGACGCAAAAACCGTAATTATTAATACGTGCGGTTTTGTGAATGACGCAAAGCAAGAATCTATTGATACTATACTTGAATTTGTCGATGCAAAAGAAAATGGGTTGATTGATAATTTGTTTGTAATGGGTTGTTTGTCTGAGAGATACAAAGATGCCATGACAAAAGAAATTCCAGAGGTAGATGAGTATTTTGGTGTAAACAATTTGAGCGATATTTTAGAAGCGCTGAAAGTTCCGTATATCAATGAATTACACGGATTGCGTAATATCACAACGCCACCTCATTATGCTTATTTGAAAATATCCGAGGGCTGCGACAGAAAATGTGCATTTTGTGCCATTCCTTTGATTCGTGGCGAGCATCGCTCTATTGCGCCACAAAAATTAATCGAAGAGGCTAAACATCTGGCATCCAATGGAGTGAAAGAAATAATACTCATTGCCCAAGACCTAACATATTATGGCATCGACCTTGAAAATAGGTCGATGCTTAACGAATTGATTGAACAAATTTCTGAAATTCAAGGCATTGAATGGATACGTTTGCATTATGCCTATCCAACCAATTTTCCGATTGATGTTATAGAACAAATACGCAAAAACCCTAAGGTTTGTAAATATATTGATATTCCGTTTCAACACATCAGTACGCCAATATTGAAGACTATGAGACGTGGACACAATAAAGAAAAAATCTATGAATTGATTTCGGCATTTCGTAAAAATATTCCTGAAATTGCAATTCGTACTACTTTACTGGTTGGTTTTCCGGACGAAACCGAACAAGATTTTAACGAATTGCTGCAATTTGTGAAGGAGATGAAATTCGATAGGCTGGGAGTATTTACGTATTCGCACGAAGAAAATACTCACGCGGCAATAAATTTAGAAGATAATATCTCGAATGCAGACAAACAAGACCGAGCCGACCAAATCATGACATTGCAGCAAGATATTTCGTTACTGCTGAATAATAAGAAGATAGGCTCAACAATTAAAGTAATTATTGATAGAGTAGAAGACGCATTTTACATCGGGCGCAGCGAATTTGACTCGCCAGAGGTTGATAATGAGGTTCTTGTGTCTAAGGGAAGTTATGAGCTTAAATCTGGCGATTTTTGCGAGATTCAAATAACAGAAGTTGATAATTATGATATTTATGGCGAAATAGTTGGTGTAAATACTCATTAGTAAAATGAATTTAATAAAGTAAGCCATTAAAATTCCTAACTAAAACTAAATCAGGCGTAAGCAAAATTATTAATTATTAATTTTCCATTACTTAGATGAATTAAGAATTAACTAAGCACTCATACAAAAGTTTTTACATATTTACTTGTTCATATTTCGC